>CADFRV010000313.1 GCA_902836725.1 Muribaculaceae bacterium | reverse complement strand
GGGTCATGGCGCTGTCTGGATGTTCGTCCATCAGTGACTCCGCGCATGCCATCATCTTGTCGGCTTGGCGGTTATAGCTGTCAGTGCATGCGCATGCCATCCATGCGTATGCCGCTGTTGCCAATAATAGTATCCGGGTAAGAAAAGTCTTTTTCAATAGATTGTCTTTTTACTGGTGACAGGAGGGGAGAGCGGAGTGCACCGCCTCATACGACTGGTCGATAACACGTTTGCGGTCTGCTTCGTCGGCAGGAGCTGTCACCGCCGGGTGAATCGTAAGGCGGATGGTTCCCCAACGCGGCAGAATGGAGGTGCGGGGCATTACATCGAAAGCACCGTCGATGGTCACCGGCACTACCGGCAGCCCGAACTCCATTGAGAGCTGGAAAGCGCCTTTGCGGAACGGACGCATGCGGCCCGTGAATGTGCGCGACCCTTCCGGAAAAACCACCAGCGACATCCCCCCGCTGAGCGTGCGCTCGGCCTTCTCCATCGTCTTCCGGATGGCCGACGGCGAGGAATTGTCCACAAAGATCTGGCCGGCGGCTGCGCAACTCGCACCCACTATCGGGAATTTCAGCAGCTCCTTCTTCATCATCCATTTGAAGTTGTGGTTCAGGTAACCGTATATGGCGAATATGTCGTAGGCACCCTGGTGGTTGGCCACGAACACATAGGAGGTTTTCGGGTCGATATGCTCGCGTCCGCTCACCTTTACCCTCACCAGCGACGCCGCCAGGCATATGCGGGCCCATATATGGGGAGGCCAGTAACCCCACCAGCGGCTCCCGCCGCACCATGAGCCTATGATGGTTATCACACCTGTGACCACTGTGGCGGTCAATATCACCGGCAGTGTCACAAACAATTGGAATATACGGTACAAAAACAGTTTCATCTCGGTACTTATATAAGTGAAAGTGAGGCGCGCACAAGCGCGTCATCCATCTGCGATGCCGCTCTCGTGCGCGCCATTTTATCTGCAGGGGCAGGATTGCCGCCTATCGTTTACCATGCGAAAATCGGGCGGTCAGCCATCATGCCGTTTACTTTCTCGCGCACGGCTGCTATCGTGGCGGGACTTTCGGGAGCGGACAGCACGGTGTCGATCATTTCCACGATTTCGCCCATCTTGTCCTCACGCACGCCGCGGGTGGTGATGGCGGGGGTGCCGAGGCGGATACCGGAGGTAAGGAAGGGTGAACGGCTGTCGAACGGCACCATGTTCTTGTTGGCGGTGATGTCGGCCTCCACAAGCACACGCTCCGCCACCTTGCCTGTGAGTTCCGGGAACTTCGTGCGCAGATCCACAAGCATGCAGTGGTTGTCGGTGCCTCCCGAGATGATCTTGTATCCCTTGTCCATGAGCGCCTGAGCCATTACAGCTGCATTCTTTTTCACCTGCGCCTGATATTCGCGGTACTCGGGAGTGAGCGCCTCGCCGAAGGCCACTGCCTTGGCGGCGATTACATGCTCCAGAGGGCCACCCTGCACGCCGGGGAACACCGCCGAGTCAAGCAGCGATGACATTTTG
>CADFRV010000312.1 GCA_902836725.1 Muribaculaceae bacterium | reverse complement strand
AGATACGGCGAACTGCTCAAGAGCCGCCATACCAAAGGCACCAGCCCCAACGCGCTCTACACATCGGGGATTTCTATCGGCGGCAATACAACCACCGCCCTCATGAACCGCTACGACGATCTCACACGCGACCTGGGCAAGTTCGTCATCATCGGTCTCTCGCTTGGAAACGAGGGAATACACGGCGCATCGAATCCGCGTGAAGTCATGACACAATTCCGCCAGAACATGCTTAAACTAATAGCACAGGCACGTGCCGACGGAAAGATCCCTGTGGTCATGAACAACTACACCCGCGACGATTTCACCAGCACCGACTACGCGAATATCAAACAGACCAACCTCTACATACATGAATGGGACGTGCCCTCGTTCAACACGCTCGGCGCCATCGACGACGGCACAGGGCGTTGGGCGGCAGGCTTCATGGCCGACGGCGCACACCCGAATTCAAACGGACACGCCGAATTTGCGTACTCAATGGTCCCTTCGCTCTTCGACGCATTGATCGAGGGCAAGCCGCTCCCCGAACGCGACATTACCCACGAACTTACCCTCGAAGACAAGGCCACACTGAATTTCACACCGGAAGAAACCACGCACTCTTTCACAATATCACTGCGCGTTAAAGACGCTACACCGGGTACAATCCTCTCTTTCAAAAACGGTACACGCAAAAATACTACCGGGCGCCTTGTGCTCAACGAGGACGGGACACTCACATACGACTCCCCCTCAAAGACAGACTTCACTACAGAAACCGCTCCCCTCACCGGCGACGGTTACCACTATGTGACACTTACCCATTATTATGCATGGGGACGCACAATGCTCTATGTTGACAAGAAACTCCTCGGCACTACCGAAGAATCACTCATCCCCGGCCAGTTCACCATCGGCGATCCCGATAATGCCAGCAGCCAGACACTCTCCGAGCTTTACTTCTGGCGCGCAGGCATGAACGACAAGGAGATCATATCCATTACAGCCGGCAAGATGCTGAAATCAAGTCTGGAGCTGTATGTGCCGATGAATATCGAGGAGGCAGCAGAAGGAACCGCCGAGGATGGCTCCCGCTCGCTTGCAATGGCCAATAAGGCACAGAGTACAAACTTTGTCACATACGACATACCCGAGACAGGCGGCATAACAGCAGCTGACGCTCCATGCGCCGCAGCCACACCGGTAGCATACTATGCTCCCGACGGCCGCGAAGTAGCTCCTGCAGAAGCCACCGACGGCATCTTTATCGTCAGATACTCCGACGGTTCTGTCCGCAAACTCAAGCTCTGATCCCCGGATTTTACCATACTGTCAGGGGGTGTACCGTTTGAAACGGCACACCCCCTGACAAGTTTTTATTACAACCTGTTGGCGGTCCCGCCAACCCGAATAGTTTATGGGTCATACACTACCGCCTATCCGGGGTCAGCAGGGTCACACACAGAAAAAGAGCTTCCGCAGCGCAGAAGCTCTTTTTCTGTGATTCGCACAGGATTCAAACCTGTAACCTTCTGATCCGTAGTCAGATGCTC
>CADFRV010000311.1 GCA_902836725.1 Muribaculaceae bacterium | reverse complement strand
TAGCACTGCAGTTTTTGGTTCTGCCTGTCCAGGTTCGAATCCTGGTAAGACAACATCCCCAATCAGAGCCGGGTAGCATCCGCCCGGCTCTTTTCTTTTACAGAAATTGCGGGGGTCGACCCCCGCAAGCATCTCTGTAAAAAAAACAGCGCTCACGTGTATCCATCACGGACTACGGGAGCGCTGGCCTATACAACTTGAATCAAGGTTGGTTAATATCTATCCTTCTTGCTTTTTTTGAATTGATTGTCTTGCTTACTTCAAAAAATTTACATTCTGTATTCTTTATCTTACTTTTGTCTTTACCTATTCTATAATCTCTTATTTCGTCATCGGCTCGAAACGGATGGCGAAACCACCGCCGCGGGCCATCATCCCGCTTAGCGACATTGTGCTGTCGACCTCGCGAGTCGAGATCTGATAGATTTCGGGGTTGGAGTATCCGTCGGAGTCGTTTCTGTCTGCGTAAATGGTAGCCCGGTATTTCATTCCGGGTGTGAGGAAACTGAGGGGCAGTCTGTAAGAACGCGCATAGTTGGCCACACCGCCGGCATACCAGTCGTCGCTGTTCTTATCCTTGCGGGCAACGATAATGAACTCACCCGGCTCGGCGTCGATATAGCGGCTCTCGCTCCAGTCAACAGGCACATCCTTGATGAACTGGAAGGCATCCATCTTTTCGGCATAGTGCTCGGGCATATCGGCAGCCATCTGCAGAGGCGAGTACATCGTCAGATAGAGCGCAAGCTGGTTTGCGATGGTGGCGTGCTTGCGGTTGCCGTTGCCGGGGGCGAACGAACTCATGTCCATGCGGAAGATACCGGGAGTGAAATCCATAGGGCCTCCCTTGAGACGTGTGAACGGGAGGATCGTCACATGCTGTGTCGACATACCCTGAAATTCCTGCCCCATGGCCGATTCATTGCCGATGAGATTGGGATATGTACGGGCCAGACCGGTGGGACGCACAGCCTCGTGGGCGTCAACCATAATCTGCTTGTCGGCGGCTTTCTTCACCGCGTCGAGATAGTGCCGCACCGATGTCTGATTGTAGTGATAGTTGCCCTTGGGGAGTATATTGCCCACATAACCGCTCTTGACGGCGTCGTAGCCATACTGCTTCATCAGATCATAGGCCCGGTCCATATACTTCTCGTAGTTGGGGATAGAGCCTGACGTCTCGTGGTGCATCATCAGTTTTATACCCTTTGAGCGGGCATAGTCGTTGAGCGCCTTAATATCGAAGTCGGGATAAGGGGTGAGGAAATCGAACACGAATTCTTTCTCTTTTCCGATCCAGTCTTCCCAGCCTACATTCCAACCCTCCACAAGCAGCTGGTCGAAACCGTTGGCGGCGGCAAAGTCGATATAACGGCGTACATTCTCGTTGTTGGCGCCATGCTTGCCGTGGGGTTTGGCTTTTGTATAGTCGAAAGTCGCGAGATCGAAATCGGAGGCATCGGTGTAGCTCCACTGGCTTTTGCCGGTGATCATCTCCCACCAAACACCCATGAATTTCACAGGTTTGATCCAGGAAGTATCCTCGAGCTTACAC
>CADFRV010000310.1 GCA_902836725.1 Muribaculaceae bacterium | reverse complement strand
ACGCATACAAGGCCGAATACTACAAATACATGCTCAACGGCCTCATGACACAGCTCATGCGCATAGAGCCTGGCAAGGATGTGGAGGAAGCGCACATGCGCAACCGCAAGCTGATAGCCGAATGGGCTCTCGAGCATGGCAAGAAAGACAATGTGGTGGAGATGGTGAAAAAGAACGGCAAGACATACGTGAAGATCAACGACTACCGCCGTCTGCGCGAACTGTTCGGTGAACTTCTGGCCGAGATCCAGCGCATAAAGAGCGAGGGCGATTATGAAGCCGGCGCACGCCTGGTAGAACAGTATGCCGTGAAAGTGGATCCGCAGCTCCACCGCGAAGTGCTCGACCGCTATGCAAAACTGAGCATCGCCCCCTACAAGGGCTTCGTGAACCCGGTATACACCCCTGTGCTCGACGACAAGGGACGCATCACCGACATCAGCGTGACATACGAGGAGGATTACCTCCCCCAGATGTTCCGCTACTCCGACAATTACTCGCCGCTCACCCGAAAATAACACTTCCAAGTGGGTAACGTAAAGATAGAACAGAGCTGGAAAGAGGCGCTTTCCGGCGAATGGGACCAACCCTACTTCGGTGCGCTCACCTCATTCGTGAGCGAGCGCTACCGGAGCGGAAGGGTATATCCTCCCGGCAGCCGCATATTCGCTGCATTCGACGCATGTCCGTTCAACGATGTGAAGGTTGTGATACTCGGGCAGGATCCGTACCACGGTCCCGGACAGGCCAACGGGCTGTGTTTCTCTGTCAATCCCGGCATACAGATGCCGCCGTCGCTTATAAACATCTTCAAAGAGGTTAACGCCGATACCGGTGCTCCGATCCCCTCCGACGGAGACCTGTCGCGTTGGGCGCGTCAGGGGGTGCTCCTTCTCAACGCCACCCTCACTGTCGACGAACATCAGGCAGGATCGCACCAGGGGCATGGATGGGAAACATTCACAGACCATGTGATATCCGCCATCTCCGCCAAACTCGACAACGTGGTGTTCATACTCTGGGGAAGCTACGCACGCAGCAAAAGCGCGCTCATAGACAAGAGCAGGCATCTGGTGCTCACATCGGCCCATCCCTCCCCGCTGTCGGCCTACAGGGGATTTTTCGGAAACCACCATTTCTCACTTGCCAACGATTATCTGGCCAGACACGGGAAAACCCCGATACAATGGTAATCGGCAACACCCTATTCCCTATGCCCCGACTCCAGTTTCTGAAATACGCAATGGCGGCACTTCTGGCGCTCATCATCGGCACCAAAGGTGTCTGTGCTCCCAACAACACCATGACGGGAATCTTCAACGAGGATTTCCGCACCCTCACCACGGAGGTGGACGGCAACCGTCTGGCTCCCCCGGTGATCACACTTGACGGGAACCAGACACTCACCATAGGTTTCGACGCGCTGCGCGAGGAACGCGACTATCTGCGCTATTCCATATATCACTGCGACGCCGACTGGCGCCTGTCTGACGTGGTGGATACCGAAGTATTCGACGGCTTCAATTATGCCGACGTGACAGACTACAGGTTCTCACGCGGCACAGCCGTGCATTACATCCACTACACCATAACGGTGCCCAAC
>CADFRV010000309.1 GCA_902836725.1 Muribaculaceae bacterium | reverse complement strand
AAACCGGACTCATTCAGGGCCCGGTTTTCAATTCTAATCGGTATGTAAGATTATTTCTTGCTTATAATCATCAGTATGTCACCCTCAGCGTTATAAAAAGCGTACGACCCGTCATCAACAAGACCGAACGATTTTACATTTGGGAGCATAGCCTTCACGGCATCTTCGACCGTCATATCGGGACATGCCATCATTGTGGCCGCACCGGGTTCAAAACTGAAATCGGTATACGAACTTGTATACTGCCCCCTAACATTATTGCAACCTGTAGTAAAAGCGTAGGTGCGGGCAGTGCCATCGAACGAAACAGTAGCGGCATCCTCTCCATCTGCGTTAAGCTTATCCGCAGCACCTTCGAGGTCAGTAATTTTCCATGTGCCGTTCAGGTCGGCTGCCGATATATCGTTCTGAGCCTTTTCGAGAGTGATGAGATTCTTGCCGTCCGATGATATGAGTTCAATGCGTCCGTCTTTACCCTGCTTGTAGCCTTTCACAGAGTTGAGGGCCTCAATCACACTTTGCTCCGTAGCCATATCGGGACATGCCATGCGCGTCGATGCGATTTGCGACATTTCAAGTTCCCCTGCCGGAAGATTTGTGGCGAATGATGCCATTATGCGGTTGCAGCCTGCAAATCCGCTGATACTGCCGTTTACTACGTCGAAGCCAACATAAGGGGTATCATCGGCTGAAGTGACAGTAAGTGGTTTGCCGTTTACATCCACAATATTCCATTTCCCTGCCAGTGTACTGAGTTCCACAGGCTTACTGGAGCTGCATGAACCCATAGCAAGCAGGGCAAAAGCAGCTGAAGCGATAATAATAGAGTGTTTCATATATGTCTGAACTATTATGTGATTATCTGAATAACGAAAAAATACTCCCTATTGTTGTAAAATCCTTCAAAAATAGGTGATACAGCATTAATGCTCTCAAAAAAATATATCTGAATGACACGAAACTTGCCGATACCGGCAAGTTTTAGAGGTTGTTTAAAAATGCTTGTTAACAGAAGTGAGTTTACGGAGCGTTATGATTACGGCAGCGACCATCAGCATCTCGTTGGCTGATTGAGTAGTTTCCTCATAGTTCCGGCATAGGCGCCTGAAGTTTTCAAGCCATGCGAATGTTCTCTCAACGACCCATCTTTTCTTGGCCGGGACAAACTTACCGGAGTAATTGGAATGGGTGATTTCAACGTCAATTCCGAAATCATGCTTTGCCGATTCGATGAAATTCCCGCGATATCCCCTGTCCGCATAGATGCGCCTTATCCAGGGGAAAGCCACCACAAGCATTGCCACAAGCGCGTATGCCGTTTTGGAGTCATGGATATTCGCCGGAGTTGTGGATGCCTCCAGAACATCACCGTCCTTGTCAGTTATTATATTGCGTTTCACGCCTTTGACTTTCTTATTGCCGTCTATCCCTTTTTGGGAACGGGGCAACGCGGCACGGGAGCTTTCACTGTCGATAGCCCCGACTGTAGGCTGGGGGAATTCGCCTCTCCTGACCCGTACCTGCTCTACAAGACTGTCCTCAATTTCCGAAAACGCATCCATTGCACCCCAACGACGGAAATAGTAATACACAGTCTGCCACTTGGGATATTCTGCAGGCAGCAACCGCCACTGGCAGCCGCTTACATCTATGTATATTATAGCGTCAAGCATGAGAAAGAAATCATATTTGCTGCGCCAATTCTCATTCAGAATTGTTCCTTTTATATACTCCTTCTGAGCATCGGTCAAATCGGTCAGATACA
>CADFRV010000308.1 GCA_902836725.1 Muribaculaceae bacterium | reverse complement strand
AGGAGATCCTCTCCATCGCCGACGGCAAAGCCACCATCCGCCGCCGCATCGAGTCCGGTGTGGAGACAGTGAAGGCTCCCCTCCCCCTGGTTGTGACAGTGAACGGATCGGCTCCCGACTGCCGCCCCCGCAACGCAAAGCGTGTGATGCAATACAAGTATGCCGTGTCCCCCTCGGAAAAAGAGAAACTTTCCGACGAGCTTAAGGCACTGGTGGATAAACGCCCCGGTCTGAACCTCCAGGAATGGAGCGCAGCCTATGTGGAGGCAGATCCCGCACAGATCGGTATGGCAGGATCACCCACAAAGGTAAAAGCCATCGAAAACGTGGTGTTCACAGCCAAAGAATCCCTGCGTCTTGACAACAACGACGAGCAGATAGAGGAACTGGTAAAGACACTCATCGCCAACCATACCATCGGCTAACCACCGAACACCTACCCATCACATTCATTAACAAAGAATTCAAATGGAGAACCAATATAATATTGTAAACCAGAACAACGTAATCGTCTATTGCGAATACGATGACGGAAAGGTGGCCGACGTGAGCCTCGAGCTCCTTACCAAAGGGCGTCAGCTCGCCGACAAACTGGGTGTGAAGCTCGAAGCCATAGTGATCGGCGACAAGCTCGACGGAATTGAGAAACAGCTCTTCCCTTACGGCGCTGACATGGTATACAAAGTGGAAGACCCCCGTCTCTATCCCTATACCTCCAACCCCCATGCGGCAGTGCTCATCAAGCTCTTCAAGATGACAAAACCGCAGGTATGCCTCATGGGCGCCACATGCATCGGCCGCGACCTCGGTCCCCGCGTAAGCTCCGCGCTCCATTCTGGTCTTACCGCCGACTGCACCGCCCTTGAGATCGGCGACCACAAGGATCCCAAGACAGGCACTGAATACAAGAACCTCCTCTACCAGATCCGCCCCGCTTTCGGCGGCAACATCGTGGCCACCATCGTGAACCCCGAGTGCCGTCCGCAGATGGCCACCGTGCGCGAGGGTGTGATGAAGAAACAGGTACTCGATCCCGAGTACAAGGGTGAGGTAATGCCCCTGCACGCCGACTTCTTCGTTGATCCGTCGGAATATGTGGTGGAGATCATCGACCGCCATATCGCCAAATCGAAAATCAACATCAAGAACGCGCCCATCATCGTGGCCGGCGGTTACGGTGTAGGCAGCAAGGAAGGCTTCGACATGCTTTTCGAACTGGCCAACGTGCTTGGTGCCGAAGTAGGCGCAACCCGCGCCGCAGTAGACGCAGGATATGCCGAACATGCCCGCCAGATTGGCCAGACCGGTGTGACCGTGCGTCCGAAACTTTACATCGCCTGCGGCATCTCCGGCCAGATCCAGCATATCGCCGGCATGAAGGAGAGCGCGATCATCATCTCCATCAACAACGACCCCAACGCGCCGATCAACTCCATAGCCGACTATGTGATCACCGGCAACTATGAGGAGATCGTGCCCAAACTCATCAAATATTACAAGAAAAACTCCAAGTAAGCACAGCCATGGCTAATTTCTATACAGACAATCCAGACCTGAAACTTCATCTGCAGCATCCCCTGATGCGTAAAATCGTGGCTCTGAAAGAGCGCGATTTCGCAGATGCCGAGAAATTCGACTATGCGCCGCTCAACCACGACGACGCCTTGGACAACTATAACCGCGTGCTCGAGATCGTAGGCGACCTGTGCGGCACTATCATCGCCGACAACGCCGAAGGTGTGGACCACGACGGACCCACAGTGGCCAATGGCCGTGTCACATACGCTCCCGGCACACAGGAG
>CADFRV010000307.1 GCA_902836725.1 Muribaculaceae bacterium | reverse complement strand
AGCATGGGAATATCGAACTTATTGGAGTTAAATCCAGCTATATCGCATCCTTCAAAGCTCTGTGCCAGAGCTTTTGCCACTTGCTTGAATGTAGGCTTATCAGCCACATCCGCATCTGTTATATGATGTATCTCGGTAGCTTCGGCAGGAATTGGTATTGTGGGGTTTATCCTGATAGTCCGTTGGTCATCATGGCCGTCGGGAAATACTTTTATCATCGAAATCTCCACAATACGGTCATGCAGTATATTTGTACCGGTAGTCTCCAGATCGAAAAACATTACCGGTTTTTTCAAATTCAGCTTCAATGGTTCGTGTATATAGGTATATCGTTCTAAAATTTTTTAGAAATCCTGTACGCTCATAACCATCAGTACAATGAGCAGATCGGTGTTTTCCTCGTTCTCTTCAGGTTGGAAAACACCCGGACGTGACGGATCCGCCAGCTTGATGATTACATTTTCCGTAGGAAGGATACCGAAAATCTCAAGCAGGTATCCCGCGCTGAAACCGATCACCATCTGGTTTCCGGTAAAGTCACAGGGCACTTCTTCATGCGCGAAAGTGTTCATATTGAGATCATCGACCTTCATTTCCACATGATCCGGATTGAAACGGAATTTTATGAGGCCATGACTCGGATCCGAGCAGACTGATACACGGCGCACCGCTGTCATAATGGCGCCCCTGTCAACAGTTACCTGATACGGGTTGTTGGGAATGACACGGTTGTAATCAGGGAAATTCCCGCGGATAAATCGGCAGTTAAGAGTAAGGTTTTCGGTGCGGAATACAGCGCTTCTTGGAGATAAAGTAACTTTCACTTCATCTTCTTTACCGAGGAGCGCCTTGAGTATCACCGCCGGTTTGACAGGAAGGATGCATGAAGCCACAATGCCGGGAGCGGAGGTCTTGTTCACATATCTCACGAGTTTTCGGGAGTCTGTGGCGACGAATGTGATGCCGTCCTCTTTTATATCCCACAGGATACCCATCATCTGCGGATGAAGCTCGTCGGTGCTCACTGCAAACAGAGTATGCTCTATGCCTGATACGATCTGCCCGGCAGGACATGTCATTTCAGAGGTCTCGTCCGGATCTGTCTCCTCTATTGTGCGTGGATATTGATTTCCCTGAAGTGCCACCAGATCAAAACTTCCGCCTGGGAAAGCGATCGTCATGGCACCGCTGGCAGGATCGATGCTTATTTCCACATCCACATCCGGCAACTCTTTTGCCATATCCACAATTCTGCGGGCATTGACACATACACTCCCGCTGTTACCCTGCACATCTTTGACTGCTACCTGTGCGGTAAGTGTATTCTCTGCATCCGATGCCGTAATGATCAGTTTGTCATCCGTTACTTCCCACAGGAAATTGTCAAGAATCGAAATGGTGTTTTTGGTATTGATAACCTTGCTGACACCCGACAGGGTCGAATACAGAGCCTTGCTCGCTATTTTGAATTTCATATCGCGTATATCTTTATATATTTCGTTTCAATATCCCCGGACGTGCAATTGCGATTATAGTCCGGCGACCATTGCACACGCCCGGTTCAACATACAAAGGTAGCACATCTTTTTGTTTTTATCAAATATGTCTGCTGACGAAATATTTTGAAATATTAGATACCAACTGTTTGCTTTATTGCCGGATAATACGTAACTTTGCAGCCGCTTAAGGAAGTGGCCATGCATGGCCGGGCTTCCGCGGCAAACCATTACAAAACCACTTAAATAATTCTTTTTAAAGAATGGCAACAAAAATCAGACTGCAACGTCATGGTCGCAAGAACTATGCGTTCTAT
>CADFRV010000306.1 GCA_902836725.1 Muribaculaceae bacterium | reverse complement strand
GTCTTATCGACAAAGAGATGTACTGGCACATGATGGTGGGGGACGACAATATGACCGTAGCACGCGGCATGGCCCTCCACAAAATGATACGCCTGGTTACCCTCGCCACCATAAACGGCGGCTACCTCAACTTCATGGGCAATGAGTTTGGCCATCCCGAATGGATCGACTTCCCGCGCGAAGGCAACGGATGGAGCTATAAATACGCCCGCCGCCAGTGGGATCTGGTAGACCGCGAGGATCTGCAGTACAAATTCCTCAACGCCTTCGACAACGCCATGATAAGCCTTGTGAGCGGTGTGGCCAATTTCCAGTCGCTCGGCATAGAGAAACTTTGGGAGAAAGACTCCGACCAGGTGCTCGCCTTCCGTCGCGGCAACTTCGTATTTGTCTTCAATTTCTCCCCCACACGCTCCTTCACCGACTACGGCGTGCTGACACCTCCCGGGAAATACCGCGTGGTGCTCTCCACTGACAACCCGAAATTCGGAGGCTACGGCAACATCGACGAAAAGGTGGATCACCTTACCCAATATGACGAGCTGTATGCACCCATAGGCAAGGAATGGCTCAAACTCTATCTTCCGGCACGCTCCGCACAGGTGCTCCGCCTCGTGCGCCAGCGCCCGAAGAAAACCACAACCAACAAGTAACCGATTTTGAAACAGTCACCAATCATACCGGCCGAGGTTCCCGCAGACCTGCGGGAATGGCTCGACCGCGAGGCACGGCGCGTGAACTCCACAGAGTTCATTTCGGCTGATCCTGTGCAGTTTCCCCGCCGCTTCAGCCGCCTGCAGGACATAGAGACGGTGGCGCTCCTGAGCGCCACCGTAGCCTGGGGCAACCGCAAGATGATCTGCGCCAACTGCGAGAAGATGCTCCGCATCATGGATTATGACCCGTATAATTATGTGATGGACCGCGGCTATGAGGAACTGCCCGACGGCAACATACACCGCACATTCTTCGCACGCGACCTGCGACACTACCTGCGCGGCCTACGCGGCATATTCGAGCGCCACGGATCCCTGGCTGATTTCGCCCGCAGCGAGCGCATCGCCGAAAGCGAGGCTCCCGCATGGAAGCTCGTTGAGGGGATGAACCGCGAGCTTACCGCCGCCAACGACGGTGTGGCCAATTCGCGATGCCTCCCGCAAAACCTCGCCACCACAGCCCTAAAACGCATAAACATGGCTCTGCGATGGCTCGTGCGCGACGACGGCATTGTGGATATGGGCGTCTGGAAAGGGGTGATCACCCCCGCACAGCTCTATATACCCCTTGATGTGCATGTGGGAGACACCGCCCGCTCACTCGGCCTGCTCGACAGGCGCGCCAACGACCGCCGCTCTGTGGAACAGCTCACCGCCACACTACGCACGATACGTCCACACGACCCCGTGTACTACGATTACGCCCTCTTCGGACTGATGCCGGAACCGGCAGAAAACCAACAGGATGCCAAATAACATCCGAAACTGCTACGACAATGGACCTCTTCAATATCTTCGGCTACATAGCCGCCATATGCATGGTGTTGGGCTACATGCCGCAAGCCATATACACGATACGGACCCGCGACACCGACGGAATCGCAGTACCAACATTTCTGCTAATGGGCCTCGGGGGCGCGTTTTTCGTAGCACAGGGATTGGTAAGCGATCCGGTAAACTGGCCGTTGGTGGCTACGAACCTCATCACCACCACCTGCTCGGGAATCGTATTCGGTATCAAGATGTACAACGACCATTTCCGCCGCAAATAACCGCCCTCCCCTCTAAGATTTGCCGATCCCGGCACGCGTCAGCCAGGGAAGAGG
>CADFRV010000305.1 GCA_902836725.1 Muribaculaceae bacterium | reverse complement strand
CAAATGTCAACGTCATCCTTGCCGGTGTAAACCTGTTGCCAGCATCGGGACTTGATGGTGAATCAGCGTTGAGCGCAGCGTGCGGGATTGACAGCATCAGCGAAGTGGCAAGAAAATGGCTCGCCAACAAAAAGCGTCGTCAAAAGCTCCTCCGTGCCGGTTTGCCAGGATACGCTTGCTTCTGCGTTTTCTCCATTACGATGATTTCAAAGGTCATCCTTTGGCTACTTATTGGACTTGATGTCGTATCAGTCTTCTTCAATATATTCTGAGTTTTCGCAAGTATGAGAAAGGGGTGAGAGAGATGACAGAAAAGAACAGACAGACTGGAATCGTAAATAACCGAATTCCGTTTGAGCGATTTATTCGCTTGTTCGTCATAATAGAAATAGCACTTGTGTTTCTTTATGCGAAACGCTTTGCAACATTCTCTGTATATGGGAACCGTATTTGGGTTTTGGCGATTATTGTTGCCGTACTTGCCGGGGGCAGCCTTGTCCTTTCATGGAAACTGGAAAGAAACTGGATCAGCCTGATAAGCGGAACCTTGATGCCTGTGCTGGCATACGAAGCAATTAGTATGTGGAGATATTCATTGGCGATCCGAATCATGATTCTTGCCGGATGCTTCGTTTCGGTTGCCGTCGGACTCATCTGTGCCGTAAAGAGGGTGAACCAGACTAAGCGTATTCGCATCAGACGTGAAGTGTTCGTTATAAAAGCCGCCCGTGCATCTCGAGTTATCTGTTGTCTGGTGCTGTTAGGCGCTTGTATTTGCGGAAAGGTCTTGATTGCCTCACACTATACAATCAGCTACAGCGATATCGCGTATAGCCTGTCAGAATCTTATAACGACATTCCAGACTACGAGAACTCTCTTTCCGCTAACATTGCAACCGTAGCAAAGATTGATCCCGATGGAGGATGGGGATCTCTGCCTCTTGAAGAAAAGATCGAGGTATTGGAAACGATAATCCGTATTGAGTGCAGATACCTAGGAATGCGGGACTCCGCTCCCGCCTTAGAGCTGGCCTACTTGGAAGAAGGTCTACTTGGGCAGTACGATAGCGAAAAAGATGTGGTTACGCTTTCGTATAATTATGTCGTTGATTCCGAAGCGGGTGGCTACTCCGTGGTACAGGTTCTTTGCCATGAGCTTTATCACAGATACCAACACTATCAAGTGAACCTCCTTCAGGTCATCAGAGATAACGATGATACTGAAAAGTACGCCAATCTCTTGGTTTTTGATACAGCAGGAATTTACGAGGACGAGTTCAGCAGCTACATCTCGCCTGATGATGATTCCGCCATTTCGTACTATATGTACAGCTCACAAAGACTCGAGCGCGATGCTGAAAAATACGGTAATGCGTCCGTCGTTGATTACTACGAGCAGATTTGTTCATATCTAAAAACCAACTGACAAAAGACTATATTCGAAAGGAGGTTGGCATCATGAGTTATTATTCAGAACTGGCTATAAATGACGCCTATCACGAAAACCACAGTTATCCATCACCCGAATTACAGCTGAAATGGAGAATCGAGGATTTGCGGAGCAGATTGGAAGACATCTGTGCGGGAAATTATGGAATTACCGCACATTACTTTATGGGTTGCCGGTTTTCCAAAGACGACCTGGCGTACACTCCACCCGAGTACTTCTCCAGAGAATCCGATATAATGGATGCCCTTGCTATTGCCGAAGAGAGTTTGGCCGCAAGGGAAGCTGAACTGCGCGAGATCGAGAAGCGCAAAACAAACACAGTGGAGTTTAATGGGCAATTTACTATTTGGAATATTCGTCAGGATGATGATTACACTTCCGTACAAACAGATGAGCTTAATCAAGCTGCTTGATT
>CADFRV010000304.1 GCA_902836725.1 Muribaculaceae bacterium | reverse complement strand
TTCGTCTCGATTTTGTTATTCTATAACCATTTCGAATTGATCGATGTCACCTGTACGGTGGGCAAGATGTTTTGTTGCAGGAGAAATACCGAACAGAGGTGAATAAGTCTTGACACCGATGGTTTTGCCGTCAGGCTTGAATTCAAGGATACGGACCCAGCCATCGCCGCCATTGCCTTCCCAGCCGCCTCCGAGTACCTGGACGTTAAACATCATCTGATGAAGATCCCGTCCGACAGAATTCTTGTCAACCCTGTATGCGACCGAATCTTCGAAATCACCGGGATTACCTGTATGGCCGCATATTGCCAGAACGATGTTTTCAGACGGTTGAAGCAGTTTGTCCCATACCTGTTGTCCCCAGTTTCTCGGAGAAATCTGATAAGGTTCATTATCGGTTCTTGATGCATTGCGTTCGTTCAGCAGCGAATGGGTGAGATATATTACCTTATGTCCTTTGAAACGGTCGCTCTTGATCAGATCAGCTGTCCATGCAAGTACTTCATCGCGGGGAGCGAACTCATTACATACTACCAGTATCTTTCCCCATGCCGGTTGCTCGAATTCGAAAGCCGCATTTTCAAGCGATTCAACACCATTACGGTTTGGATACACCGCAACTGCGCAATCATACCATTTCTTATTTCTCTCTATAGGGAAATATTCCGGGAATTTTGTATTCCCGTTTTCAGAATGACGGTATCCGTATTCATGATTGCCGGTAGATATTATATAGGGGATCTTATTGTCAAGACGGTCAAAAGAGCGTGATATAGCTTCCCACATTTCTCGTGACGTCTGGTTAAGCATATGGCGGTTACGCACAAGATTGTCGTTCTGCTCTACAAGGTCACCGGTACAAAGCACGGCTTTTATATTGAGATTGTCTATATTGTCTGCGATCCAGGCAGTCTGAAGATCAAACAGAGGCTGATTGATATCATACTTTATGTAGCCTTGCGGATCACCGAGAAGAATCATTGAAAATGAGTCCTGATGATCAAGATGCTGCTGATCCGCACGATCCTGTGCTGACAACGATAAGGTAGAGGCCAAAAGGGCTGCCCCCAGGAAATATTTCTTCATTTGTTATGAGGTTTGTTGTGTAACGATGTTCACTTACAAAGTTAGCTTAAAAATTGTAAAAACAAAGGTGAACAATTGTTAAACAACACTCGTTTGTATTCTTATCGGTGCACGTGAGCTAAAGATCTGTAATGCTGTTTTATCTTAAAACCGGTAAAAGCCAGAAGTAGACTCATGCAAGGTGACAGGACATTGAAAATGCAATAAGGGAGGTAAGTCAGTGTCGCGACTCCTAATACCGTGCTTTGGGTAATGCCGCAGGAATTCCAAGGGATCAATACGGATGTCACCGATACGGAATCCTCGATTGTACGACTTAAAAGTCTTGGTTCAAGTCCACATCTTCTGTATACATTGCGAAACATATTTCCAGTTATGATCAGCGAAAGGTATTGGTCTGCCGTACATGAGTTCATAAAAAGACCGCCTCCCACTGTAGCGCCCACAACAGATGTGCATTTGCGTAATTTTTTTGTAAAAGCCGACGTTACGACCGAAAGCATACCGGTTCCGATCATTACACTTCCGAATACCATCGCACTTAGAACGAGAGCTATCGTGGGAAGCATGCCGGTTATACCGCCGGTTGAGACGAGATTATCAAGTGTACTGTCCCCGGTTGACAGGGAAGAGCCGTTCCATAAGGCCGAAAAAGCCTCATTATAAGTCATTGAATTTCCCTGAAAAACAAATATCCCGATATATCCCATAACAGCAGCGGCGGCAAGTGTAAGTAATGTGGGGACACGAGATGCGATAAGGATCAATGTGGCAATCGGGATCAGAAGGGTATAAGGCGTTATGTTG
>CADFRV010000303.1 GCA_902836725.1 Muribaculaceae bacterium | reverse complement strand
AGCCGATGGCGCCCATCAGGCGGCACAACTGCTGCACATATGGCTCGCAGGCGGCATTGTATATCACCGTTTCGCCGCGGGCGCATCCGGCTGCCATGATTATGTTTGCCGTGCCTGTCACAGATGCCTCGTCAAGGAGCATGTAGCATCCTTTCAGCCCCTCTTCGGGGGCTGTGAGCAGGTAGGCTTTTTTCTGAGGGTCATATTCGTAGCTTGCGCCCAAATTCACGAATCCCTGGATATGGGTGTCAACTTTCCGGCGCCCGATCTTGTCGCCACCCGGTTTGGGGAAGTAGGCCTTGCCAAGGCGACCCAGAAGCGGCCCTACCATGAGAACCGATCCGCGCAGGGCGGCGCAACGCTTCACGAAATCGTCGCTCATCACATATTCGCTGTCGATTTCGTCGGCTGTGAAAGTGTATTTTCCGCGGTCGTGCCGCTCTACTTTCACCCCCATTCTCTCAAGTATTCCGATAAGGTTCCTGACGTCGCTTATTTCCGGAATATTCGATATGGTCACGGGACACGCTGTGAGGAGCGTCGCACTGATCACCTGCAACGCTTCGTTTTTTGCTCCCTGCGGTATGATTTCGCCGCTAAGAGTGCGGCCTCCCTCGATTACAAATGAACTCATAAATTGGTTTTGTGGAATCTGTGACTGGCAATCGGTAAATGGTCTCTGGTTCGTGGTTCCTGTTAGTGGGAACGGGATGTCTGTAATTTTGTTCAGATATGGATGACTTCAGGTGTCAGCTCCACTCCGAAGGTCTCGCTGACGGCATTGATTATCCTCTGTTCAAGCGTCACCACATCGTTGCCGGTGGCCGCGCCTGTGGCGTTTACTATGACAAGTGGCTGTGTCTGCCATACAGCGGCACCTCCGCTTGTGAAAGATTTGCATCCGGCCTGGTCTATCAGCCATGCCGCCGACAGTTTTATCTCTCCTGTTGGTGTAACATGGCCGGGAATCTCTTTGTTCAGTTTTTTTTCGATTTCAGTGTGTCGGTCGATGCTGATTATCGGATTTTTGAAGAAACTTCCGGCGCTCCCTGTCTTGTGCGGATCGGGGAGTTTGCTGTCGCGCAGGCTTATGACCGCGTTGCGGAGCATCTCCGGCGTAAGGGTGTCTGCCGCTGTGTCTCCGAAAAGTTTTTTAAGCGGCGCATATTCCAGGCGTGGTGCGGGGGTGGTGTCAAGTTTTATGGCGGCGCCTGTGACTATGTATCTGCCGGAAGGCTCCGTGTGCTTGAATACCGAATCGCGGTATCCGTAACGGCACTCTTCAGCAGTGAGTGTGATCTCTTTTCCCGATATGGTGTCAAATACGGTAACGCTTTTCACCACATCCTTGAATTCAGTGCCGTAGGCGCCCACATTCTGCACGGCTGCGCCCCCTATCTCGCCGGGTATGCCCGAGAGATTCTCAAGTCCCCAGAGGCCGAGACCGGCGGTGATGCGGCAGAGATCGTCGAGCGTGCATCCGGCTGCGGCCAGAAGTAGCACCTTACCGTCATTGTCGGGTTCCTGTATGGTGTGGCTGCGGTCGGCGCAATGTATCACTGTGCCGTCGTGGCGCCCTGTGGTAAAAAGCAGGTTGCTCCCCCCTCCGATGTGGAGTGCCCCTTTCAGGTAGCCTTTCCCGTAAAGTTCGAGTAGGTCAGAGGTGGTTTCATACTGAATGAAACGGCCACATTCGGCCGGGAGGCCGAATGTGGTCATTTCTCTGATATCCTTGTTTTCCTGGATGGTTATCAAAGCTGTAAGTAGATGTTAGCGGGTTTTCAGTTCCGCTCCGGAGGCGCGTTTAGCCGCCGAAGTTGTCGTAATGGATGTTGGCCGGATCCACGCCGAGCGGGTCGAGCATGCCGTTGGCAGCCTTGCTCATCGGGCCGGGG
>CADFRV010000302.1 GCA_902836725.1 Muribaculaceae bacterium | reverse complement strand
AGGGGCTTGAATGGACCGGAGAGAAATCGTCGCCCCAAGAGGAGACAAAAGATGCGGAAGCCGGGAAATGACCCGCTCCCGTGAACACCCACGCCACACCGACATACCACATTATCACCCTACCGCGACACGAAATTGAGAAGAGCCGGCCTTAAACAGATGACAGCCAATTCGATCAAGTGGAACCTGATCGACAGGATCTCGTCGCAGCTACTCTATGGGGTAACCGGCATAATACTGGCAAATCTATTGAGCAAGAAAGATTTCGGTCTCGTCGGGGCGATCCTTGTGTTCCAGGCGTTTGCCTCATTGTTTGTAGACAGCGGATTCTCCTATGCGCTCATACAGCGCAAACGTCCCTCCCGCCTCGACTATTCCACCGTGCTGTGGTTCAATCTGGCCATGGCCACCGCCATATACATCATACTTTTCTTCTGCGCTCCGCTGATAGCGCTCTGTTTCGAGGCCGACGCACGGCTCGTGCCCCTGAGCAGGGTGATGTTTCTGAGTTTCATACTCAACGCCTCGGCCATAGTGCAGACCAACCGCCTGATGAAACTCATGGATGTGCGCATGGTAGCAGCCTCCAACGCCATCGGTCTGACGGCAGGATCGGTAACCGGAATAGCCCTGGCACTCACCGGCTACGGTGCCTGGGCCCTGGTATGGCAGACCATCGTGATCAACGGTGTCAAGAGCTTTGTGCTCTGGATGACCACCGGATGGCGCCCCCTATGGCGTTTTTCATTTGATTCGCTCAAGAAATTTTTCAGCGTCGGATCAGGGATGATGGTGACCTCGTTCCTCAATACCCTTTTCCAGAATATCTACGGCTTCCTTATCGGCAACCGTGCCGGCCTGGTATCGCTCGGCGACTACACCCAGGCCGACAAATGGAGCAAGATGGGTATCACCACCATCTCGCAGACCGTGACCTCGGCGTTTCTTCCCGGCCTGTCCCACGTGCAGGACGACAGGGAGCGGTTCATCCGCGTAAGCACCAAAATGAACCGTTTCACGGCATACCTCGTGCTCCCATCACTGGGATTCCTGGCCGTATGCGCCACTCCGATATTCCATTGTCTTTTCGGCACCAAGTGGGACAGCGCCATACCGCTCTTCCAGCTGCTTCTGTCCAGAGGTGTGTTTACGGTGCTTGTGGCGCTATACAACAATTATCTGATAGCTCTAGCACGCACACGGGAAGTAGTGCGCATGGAGGCCCTGCGCGACATAACCGCCACGGTATTCCTTGTGGCGGCTTTCCCACTCATATCATACAGCACCGGGAGCGACCCTGTGGCCGGCATAAAGATACTGCTCTGGGGACAGGTGGCCGCATCGGCAATCACCTGGGGCGTGATGGCATGGCGCACATCCTCGATCGTAGGACGCAAGCTGACAGGATTCGTAGGCGACAACGTGCCATATGCCGCACTGACACTCCTCGCGGGCACCGTGATGTTCTCGGAGAGCATGGCGATCGCCGATCCCTGGATCCTTCTGGGGGTGCAGTGCCTCACCGGCCTGGCCATCTACTGCGGCTGCAATCTGATGATGGGGAGCCGCATACAGCAGGAACTGCTGGAGTACCTGTTTAAAAAGAAAAAAGTGTTTTAACGCATGCTTATTGCGTTAATTCGCAGAAACATAATTATCTTTGCAAATCATAAGCAAGTTATCAGAATCATTACGCTTACATACACATGTCTGTCAATAAAGTGATATTAGTGGGAAACGTAGGAAAGAACCCCGAGATGAATTTCATCGGCGACCGACCTTACGTGCGTTTCACCCTGGCCACCTCAGAACCCGCGTATACCGGACCGAAAGGTGAGGCTGTACCGGAGATCACCGAATGGCACAACATAATAATGTGGGACGATTTCGCCCGCACCGCCGAGCGCTACATCAC
>CADFRV010000301.1 GCA_902836725.1 Muribaculaceae bacterium | reverse complement strand
ACAAGGTATTTTACCAAAGTCTTGGGGATGGATGCATTGACGCCGTACATCGACATGTGGTCGCCGTTGTACGTAGCCCATCCGAGGGCAAGCTCCGAGAGATCGCCGGTGCCGAGCACCATGCCCCCCTCGAGATTCGCCACATCCATAAGTATCTGTGTGCGTTCGCGTGCCTGGGAGTTCTCGTATGTCACATCGTGCACCTGCGGATCCTGGCCGATGTCGGCGAAATGCTGCATCACGGCGTCGCCGATGCAGATCTCGCGCATTGTCACTCCGAGCCCTTGCATGAGCGTGACTGCATTGGAGTGTGTGCGTCCCGTGGTGCCGAAACCGGGCATGGTGATGCCTATGATGCCTGTACGCGGCAGTTTCAGTCTGTCGAAGGCTTTTGTGGCCACAAGAAGTGCCAGAGTGGAATCGAGGCCACCCGAGATCCCCACTACAAGTTTGACGCAGCGTGTGGCGGCAAGTCTTTGGGCGAGTCCTGCCGCCTGGATGTTGATGATCTCTGTGGCGCGCCTGTCGATCTCCTCGTCGGAGGCGGGTACAAACGGATGCGGGTTGACAGTGCGCATCAGTGTGGCGGGCGCGCTGTCGGGTGCGGGCGCAAGATCTATTCTTACTGTCACGGCGGGGGAGTGCTCCTCTATGGCCGCGCAGTCGTGGAACGATCCCATGTGGAGGCGGTCACGGTCGAGATTCTCGATGTCGATGTCGCTTATGACACTGTGTGTGCCCTCCTCCCATCGCGGCGACGATGCGAGTATGGCGCCGTTTTCGGCGATTATGGCCTTGCCGTCGAAAACGAGATCGGTCGATGATTCGCCGAAGCCTGCGGAGGCATATACGTATGCCGCGATGCAACGTGCCGACTGCTGGCTGATGAGCGAGCGGAGATAATCGTATTTGCCTATGAGGTCGTCTGACGCCGAGAGGTTCAGCAGTATCTGTGCTCCTGCAAGCGCATGGTGTGTGGATGGTGGCACCGGGGTCCACAGGTCCTCGCAGATCTCTATGGCCGCCCTTGCTCCTCCCCCGAAGTCAAGCATTATGTCGGTGGAGAGTGGCGCTCCCATCAGGGTGCCGTTCTCGGCATGGCCGCTGTCAAACCATCTTTTTTCGTAAAACTCGTTGTAATTGGGGATATAGGTCTTGGGTACCACGGCACGTATGGAGCCGCCGGCGATGACAACCGCGCAGTTCAGCAGGCGGTATCCGTGGCGCAGCGGGGCGCCCACAACGATTGCTGTGGAAGGGAAAGTGCCGGACATAACGGCCAGTTCGCGCAGGGCGTTTTCGGCCTCGTCAAGCAACGTGGAGTTGTGAAAGAGGTCCGCGCATGTGTAGCCTGTGACCGAGAGTTCGGGAAACACCGCCAGGCGTACCCCCTGAGCCGCCAGATAGCGGGCGGCTTCGGCTATATTCTTTATGTTTTCCGCAGGGTTTGCCAGCGACACCGGCACGGTGACGGCCGCTACCCTGAAAAATCCGTTTCGCATAGTAGAAAAGTGATGTTTTTTCTTCTGTCGCCGGCCTCGCGTCAACGTATCCGGCCAAATTCACTGCTAAGTTACAAAAAAGGGGGTGTAAAATAAAAATGGAAAGGAAAAATTTGGTCAAATCGCAAAAAATCACTTACTTTGCACTCTGATTTGTGGCTCCTCGGAAAAAGCCGGCGGCAGTGATGCAGCCACCGGTGATATGAGAAATGAATGGCGGCCAACGAATCGTGCTGAAAATCAACAACAAGAATCAAGAAAATATAATTAACAGCCATGTCAAAGATTTGTCAGATCACAGGCAAAAAAGCGATTACAGGAAATAACGTATCGCATTCAAAGCGCCACACAAAGCGCCGCTTCAATGTGAACTTGTTCAACCGCAAGTTCTACTGGGTAGAGCAGGACATCTGGGTGCTCCTT
>CADFRV010000300.1 GCA_902836725.1 Muribaculaceae bacterium | reverse complement strand
CGTGCCGCAGATGGCGGTCTTGTGGATCTTGATAAGAACCTCGCCCGCGCGGGGCTCGGGAATAGGCACCTGCCATAACTCCAGCCCAATGCCCTCTTTTGCTTTGACAATCGCATTCATTTTCCGAATCATAAATGAAAAATGCACTCCTTCCGAGCAAACAAAAAAGTCCTGCAGAATGGAAGAAAACAGACGTCATGTCACAAAGGGCTGCATGGCACTATGCATAGCACCAATAACACAGCCCGGAATTATTTTAGTGGAATTCCGTGCGGATGCGAAGCGTGCTGTTTGCTGGGTGGGCATACATATCCGTGCAGAAGATAGGCTGGTTCAGTCTGTCGTAATAGACCTTTTCAATCCGGATGCACGGAGAGTTTGTTTTTACGCCGAGATAATCCGCTTTTTCCTTGGACAGGTTGACAATGTGAAATTCCGATTCCGCATAGGCGATCGTTACATAATAAATGTCACGAAGTGTCGCATAAACGGTGTCCGCAAAAAGATGCTTTTCAATTTGGGGAAACCGGCTCTTCGGAAAATAACTCACACAGAGGTTGTATGGTTCGTCGTTGCGGGCTTTGACGCAATGCAGATACGAAAAGACGGTAAATGTCTCCGATGCGTCCATCTTTAGAAGGGCGCTTTTCTTTGTCAATCCGTCTTTCTCCACGCAGGAGAGAATCCGGTGCGAGGTTCCGGGGAGGTTATGCTCCCAGATCTCCGTCGGGTCGTTTCCATAGCCGGAATTCTCTGTGACAAAAGTGCCCTTTCCCTGGACGCGGTTCAGGAAGCCGTCATTGCACAGATCAGAGATGGCCTGACGAAGCGTCGCCCGGCTGACGCCGAACAGCTCCATCAGTTGAACCTCGGTCGGTATCTGCGTGCCGCCCGGCCACTCTCCTTTGACAATTTTGTCTCGCATGTAGTTTTCGACCTGATAATAGAGGGGTAACCCATTTTTCTGTAAAACCATAGAAGCTCTTTCTGGAAGTATTGCGCCGATCCGATAGGCATATTTTCCTGTGCGCAAACCACCGATTTCCTTAATATTGCTTTTATTACTCTAACATATTTTCGTAAAAACTGCAACCACAAACTTGTATAGGAGGAAAAAGCAAAGGGCTTTGTAAGCCCTTTGCTTTTCTCTGCTATGATGCCTGCTTCTTCATATGCCGCTTTTTCAGGAAAAGCGGAACCAGAACAACGCAGGCTCCGGCAATGCCAATCAAATCCGTTACGGTACCGGGAATAATCATCAAAAGCGCGGAAGCAATCAGGATGCATGCGGGGATAATCCCGAGCGGCAGGCTGAAGCAGCCGGCATAACGCTGCAGACCATACGAGAGCATTGTCGCGCCGATCAGCGCGGTGATGATGGTAACGATGATGTCGCCGGCCGCACCCTTCCAGAGAAGCGTCGGCGCATAGCAGAACATAAACGGAACGATGAATGCGCAGATACCGAGCTTGCAGGCCGTAAAGCCGACTTCCATCGGCTTCGAGCCGGAGATTGTCGCGCCAGCGTAGGCAGCCATAGCGACAGGCGGCGTAATGGCCGAAATGCAGGCAAAATAGAATACGAACATGTGCGCCTGAATAGCAGTAAGCCCCATGTCGATCAGAGCCGGAGCCGCAACCGCCGCGCAGATGATGTAGGAAGCGGAGGTTGGAAGACCCATGCCGAGGATCAGCGAGGCGATCATCGTCAAAATCAGCGCGACCAAAAGGTGGCCGTTTGCAACCTCGACGACAAAGCTGGCAAATTTGATACCGGCGCCCGTCATATTCAGAACGCCGACAACGATACCGGCCGTGCCGCAGGCGCAGATCATGCCGCACGCGGACTTGGCGCCGTCTGCCATGGCATCCATAATCTCCTTGAAGCTACAATATGTGAAGATAGGGGTGGAAAAACCGCAAAATAATTCCCTGTATCCGTATTT
>CADFRV010000299.1 GCA_902836725.1 Muribaculaceae bacterium | reverse complement strand
CGTGGCGGTAGGAGCGAAAGGCACGCCATATGCCGTTGCCGTTAAATCCGAGTATGACGAGCATACCCATCATCACCGCTATCAGTGCCGAACTTTCACCGGCACTTTGCGGAAGGGGTGCCGGAGATAGTCCTTCATTAGCTCCGGAGGCATCCGCAGGCACTATCGCCGCCGCTTCTATGCTGTCGAGCCGCATCTGCTGGCGTATCTCGTTGGCTTTCTCAAGGGGTATGAAATGAGGTATGCGCCCGCTTACGGTATCGGCACCGATTGAATCTATTAATGAGGTGCAGATTCCGCCGTAATCAGCCTCTGCAAAGTTATCCGGGAGCTCATAACTCGATGGAGCCGGAGGCGTGACTGGTACCGCAGGATATACCGTTGCCTGCAGCATGGTATCGGCTTGCGCCGTGGATATGGAAGTGCTATCCGGCATTGTCTGTCAGAATTTCTGAGGGAAGGTCCGGTTGTCCGGTTCGGCAAGAATGGCCGCAATGGTTTCAGTTACGCTCTCGGTCACTTTGAAAAGATTGCGGTACTCCGGTCGCATGAATCCTTGGCTGATTGCCTGCTCGAACATGGAGAGAAGCGGCGCATAGTAGTTGTTTACATTGAAAATTACAACGGTGCCGTGATACAGACCGAGCTGCCGCCAGGTGATTATTTCAAGCAGTTCCTCGAATGTGCCTATCCCTCCCGGAAGGGCTATGACAGCGTCGGCGAGAGCTGCCATGCGTGATTTACGGGCATGCATGTCGCGTACTATCTCAAGATGTGAGAGACCTTTGTGCTGCCAGCCGTTCTCATACATGAATTCCGGAATGATACCCGTGGCCTCCCCGCCGGCTTCGAGAGCGCCGTTTTCTACAGCTCCCATAAGTCCTGTGGCTCCTCCGCCTGTCACAAGGCGTATGCCACGCTGTGCCAAGGCTCTTCCGAGCTCGGCGGCGGTAGCAGTATAAATAGAATCGAGATTACGCGCCGATGCGCAATAAACTGTAACGGTGGTATCCATAATTCACATTATAAGGTTCTGCCGTATGTGCCTGAATTACCTGAGCGGTTTGTGCGTTGTCCGCGCTGGTTGCGCCCCGTACGGTCGAACGGATTATAATTCATGTCCTCTTCATTGATGTTGTCGTCATCCTGCCCGGGAGCTTGTTCGCCACGTTTGAGTTTTGGCTTGTTTTTCTTTATGGCGTATGGTTTCTGAGCATCGACGGCAAGTTCGTCGACAAGCCATGTCTGTTCTATGTCCCAGTTTTTTTTCAGCTCAAGTTTTTTTGCAAAGTAATACACTTCTTCGGGCTGGAGCGCAATGGAGTCAACCGGATTTCCGGTATCCCATTTGCCGTTGGCATTGGAGTCAATGAACAGACGGGCATAATAAGTGCCCGGATTGATAAATTTAATCACAACGTCGTTTTCGCCGGCTTTTTTTACAGCCCGGTACTGAGGCGCGTCAGTGCTGCTGAGCAATTCCACTACAACCTGCACTGTATCAAGACCGGGAAGCGAGAAGCGAAGACTTGAATAGTCTTCGGACTGTCGCACGGTCAGCTCCTGTTTTACAGGACGGTTCCAGGTGTTGTATATGCTGTGTATGGCCAGAGTGTCTATGGTAAATCGATATTTGGAGCCTCCGTTCCAGTCGATGTCGATACGGCGGCTCATAAGCGGATTCAGGCTGTCAGTCCTGATTTTGAAAGGAATCGTCTGCCAGAGTGTATCAACCTGTATCTCCATATGGATTCCGGCCGTGTCGATAGTCTCAATCGGGGCAGATGCTTCGAAATAGAGGGGACGGTTGAGTTCCTGAGTTGCCGACGGTGGTTTTATATTGAGATACTCCAGATCGGGGGGCGGCATGAATGTGGTGTCGCCGGTGACGGAGTCGACAATAAACTTAGGCGTTTCGTCTTCTTTCTTTTTCTTGTCTTTTTTGTTCTCTTTTGGAGTCTTGATGAAA
>CADFRV010000298.1 GCA_902836725.1 Muribaculaceae bacterium | reverse complement strand
GTCTCGATAAGAGATACCTGTACATTTCCGTGGGGGTCACGGTCAAGGCTGAGCTGACGGGCGACACCTTCGGGCAGTGATTCGTATACAGCCGCGTTTTCAGCGGAGAGGTGATTGATGATATACGCACGCTGGTCGGCAGCAGCTACAGCAGCGAATTCATCTGCATTCTTGGCAAGCAGATCGTTGAGCTCGGCGATAAGGCGTTTTACTGCAGGAATGAACTCGATAAGACCCTCGGGGATGAGGACAGTACCGAAATTCATGCCGAGACGGGCGCGTTCTGCCACGATGTCGGCGATATATCCTACCACCTGGTCAAGTGTCATATCCCTGCTTTCCACCTCTTCCGAGATGATGCAGATATTAGGCTGGCACTGAAGGGCGCATTCCAGTGCGATATGGCTTGCGGAACGACCCATCAGTTTGATAAAGTGATAGTATTTCTTTGCAGAGTTACAGTCGCGCTGGATATTGCCGATTACCTCAGAGTAAACTTTAGTGGCTGTGTCGAAGCCGAAAGAAGTTTCGATCACATCGTTTTTCAGGTCACCGTCGATAGTTTTGGGACAGCCGATCACCTGCACACCTGCGTTGATGCTCTTATAGTATTCAGCGAGGACAGCGGCGTTTGTGTTGGAGTCATCACCGCCGATGATTACAAGCGCCTGGATATTGAGTTCCTTGAGAATCTCAAGACCTTTGTCAAACTGCTCTTTTGTCTCCAGTTTGGTACGGCCTGAACCGATAATGTCGAAACCGCCGGTATTGCGGTAGTCTGAAATAAACTCAGAAGTAAGTTCCACATACTTGTGATCAACAAAACCGCCGGGACCCATCAGGAAACCATAGAGACGGCTGTCGCGATGTACCTTCTTGATACCGTCGAAAAGGCCGCATATCACATTGTGTCCGCCGGGAGCCTGGCCACCTGACAGAATAACACCCACGTTGATCGGCTTTGTAGCGGTCGGATTGGGATTTTTCTCGAATTTCAGTTCGGGTAGGCCGTAAGTATTGGGGAAAAGATTCTTGATATCTTCCTGATCAGCCACAGATTGTGTGGCATGTCCCTCTACTGGACGCACAGCCCCGGTGAGCACAATAGGCAACTTCGGCTGATAAGCCGCACGAGCTTTCTGTAAAGCGCTCTTTTTCATATGTTCTGAGTATTTTATTTATGAGTAATTATATATTTCTTGTATTACCGGAGACATTATACTCCGGCATGATGTTCGCAGTCTGGGATTACAATGTATTACAGGATTTTATCTGTAATGCGAGGCTATCGCGCATACATCGTATCGCACTACAAAGTTACGTATTTTATCATAATTTTTATGTGAAATTAATTTAACAGAGCACAACTCCACATAATGCGATAAATCCATCTGCCTGCTATCACAATCACTTATTCGGCGGCCAAGCATGCGACAATTTGCTGCAAATTTTTGACAGCGCCCAAAACAAAATGTTTAAAATATTAAAATACGTTAACGAGGCTATAGCCCATATAATCTTTTCGCGGATGCAGTAGTTGTCTCAGCAACTTTTTCTATGGAGACTCCGAGTGCAGATGCTATCGCAGAAGCTATAATAGGAATATGACTGCTGTCATTGAGTTTACCTCGATATGGCACTGGAGCAAGATACGGAGCATCTGTCTCCAATATAATACGTTCAAGTCCGATACAAGGCAATGTATCCCTCAATCCGGAATTCTTGAACGTAACTATCCCGTTTATTCCAAAATAGAAATCGCCGGTTGCACGTATTCTCTCCACATCAGAGGGCGTGCCCCCGAAACAA
This sequence comes from Muribaculaceae bacterium, assembly GCA_902836725.1. GTDB lineage: Bacteria > Bacteroidota > Bacteroidia > Bacteroidales > Muribaculaceae > UBA7173. The sequence goes on along the minus strand of CADFRV010000298.1, from coordinate 169 downwards.
TGGAAGGCGCCTTGTGGCATCTCAGGCAGACCTTGCAATACTTCAAGCGTCTCGTCAAGCCCGTCGCGGCAGTGAATATTGATTGGCAATCCGCGCTCAAGCGCCATACGGCACTGAGCATCAAATGCCACCATCTGACGTTCTCTATGCGCAGGATCCTCATGCAAAT
>CADFRV010000297.1 GCA_902836725.1 Muribaculaceae bacterium | reverse complement strand
TCGCCCTCGGGGGCGACGGTCTGCAGCCCGATCCAGGCAAGAAAGAATGGAAATACCGCATCTGCGCTGTCGCTTCCGACCAGTCACGCACATATCCCGGAAATATACCGGGCGCGCCACTTGACTGGGATAGTCCGGAAGGAGAATTTTATACTACGGCACTGCTTACCGATAATTCTCCGGTCGTATTGCTGAACGCCTCTGACGGTATCGGCGGCATTGATATTTCCACTATACCGGATCAATGGAGCCGCTCATATATCGGCAATTCAAAAAAGATGCCGCTCGCTCAGGATGCACTTGAGATCGTCACCAAAAACGGTTCCGATACTGTAAACACCGTCATGACCAAAAACATAAAAGACATTGCAGTGAATATGTTCGGTAAAACCGGTAAAAACTCCCCCCGCAAACTTAAAATCCGCACAGGTGCCGTTACAGGAGCGGAAGAGATGACTGTCTCGTTTGTGAACTCTGATGGCATTACATTCGGAAAACAGATAGCACTGTCACCCGATACCGTTTCCGAAATCGACATAGCTGATATGACACTTATCCCAACTCTGCTGTGTCCCGCACCCTATCCGACTTTCCTAAAACGTGAATTCATGCCTGAGAACTACAGCAATCCGCTCGAATTATCGGAAATAGAAAAACTGCAGCTTGTATACCCGGCCGAAAACGCGAAAGTAGAAATTATAGGTGTCTGGATAGAATAAGTTCGCTAAAATCCCGTTATACGACAAACGATTTTACTACTAAAGCAATACAATAATTAACAATATGATACACAATTTTTATAAAATTCTCTCATATACTATAATATCCTTTGCTTTATGCACCGGATTCGCCGCATGTGGAGGAGATGACGATGAGCCACCCATCAAGCCGGAGACGCCCGAAGTGCCTGATGACAACGACAATGACGACGACAATGACAAACCTGAAGTTCTGTTGCCTTTCGCAAAAGGGGCGGATGTAAGCTGGCTTACCCAAATAGAGCAGGAAGGATATAAATTTTATAATGAGGCTGGTACTACCTCAGATGCTTTGGATATTTTGCGCGACGAGTGCGGAATTAATTCCATACGTCTGCGTGTATGGGTAAACCCCGAAGACGGTTGGAATGATCTTGGGGATCTCCTGATCAAAGCACGCCGTGCACATGCGCTTGGCATGCGCCTGATGGTAGACTTCCATCTGTCTGACACATGGGCTGACCCGTCGAATCAGGCTGTCCCGGCAGACTGGAAGAGTCTGAAACCGGGCGAAGAACTGGCCAATGCCGTCAGGGATCATGTAACGGAAGTGCTCACAAAACTAAAAGAGAACGGCATCACTCCCGAATGGGTGCAGATCGGCAACGAAACTTCAGGCGGCATGCTTTGGGAAAGCGGCCGTGTACAGGGAAGTCGTGTCGGAGAATTCGTGCGCTATTTCAATGCCGGTGCCGAGGCTGTAAAAAAGATCGCTCCGGAAGCACGCGTGATCATGCACCTGAACAACGGGCATGACCGGGATCTGTTTGTATGGTTTTTCAATCTCATGAAAGCCAACGGGGCAAAATACGATATGATCGGTATGTCGCTATATCCTGAAAACGAAAGCGGCAGCGGGTCGTCATGGCAGGTAAGCGGCGACAACTCCATGGTCACATCCTGTATAAATAACATCACGTATCTCTCGGAACTCTACGGCAAGCCTGTCATAATCTCTGAAATCGGTTTCCATCACTCCAATGGTGAAGCAGGCAAAAAGGTCATTGACAAGTTACTTGAAGACAAATCATGCAAACATCTGACCGGCGTCTTTTATTGGGAGCCTGAAGCACCTGAAGGATTCAACAATTATCATAAGGGAGCATTCGAAAACGGGCGCCCCAATGAAGCCATAAAAGCGTTCAGAAATTAATTTCAACATTTACCGAATCACCTAAATCAATATACTGAATCATAATGAGACACAATTCTGAAAAACTTC
>CADFRV010000296.1 GCA_902836725.1 Muribaculaceae bacterium | reverse complement strand
TATATCCAATCCAGAAGCCTATGGCAAACATCAGTCCGTACCAGCGGATAGTGACGAAACTGTCGATTATATCGGGATTTACATCCCATGTAATAAATTCAGGTAGCATTATTTTGAGTTATTCTGTTTTCTTGAAAAATATTCACTGGTAAGAGCCCGCACTTTCGGGCTGAGCATCAGCACACATGTCATGGTGGGAATTGCCATGAGGGCATAGAAAAGGTCGCACGCTCCGACGGCGGCCTCAATAGGCACAATGGCGAACACAACGAGCGAGGCAAGGAAGAACCAGCGGTAGAGTTTGCCGCTCCTCGTTCCGAACAGATATGTGGCACAGGAAGTGCCGTAGAACGAGTAGCTGAACATCGACGAGAGTGCGAAACATATCACCACGCACATCAGCAGTATATCTCCGTAAGGGATACCGTTGCGAAATGCTTTCATGGCTACGGCAAGCCCCTGTACACCCTGCACCTCTATGTCCCCGCAAAGAAGAATGGCTACGGCTGTAAGGGTGCAGACAAGTCCTGAGTCAATGCTCGGCCCAAGCATCGCGACAAGACCTTCACGCACAGGCTCACGGTTGTTCGACGCTCCGTGCATGATTGACGCCGTGCCTATGCCGGCATCATTTACCAGAGCTGCTCTGCGTGCGCCGATAATGGCTATGCCAGCCAGAGCGCCTATGCCGGCATCAAGATTGAAAGCTTCGGAGAAAATGCGGCCGAAAACAGCCGGAACACCGTGTATGTTGCAGATGATGATGTACAGTACCATGCAGAAATACAGGCCGACCATAAACGGCACCATTACCGTCGCGACACGGGCGATGCGCTTGATGCCTCCGAGTATCACCACTGATACTATCATGGCTACTGTGATGCCGAAAAGCAGTCGGAACGTCGGCACATTGTCAAGCCTGAGGACACCGCCAACCTTAGTCAGAAGCGCGCTGTTCTGAATACCATCGGGTGTCGTAAATGTTGTCATGAAGGCCTCTGTGAGCTGATTGGCATTCATTATACACAATGTGCCGAACATACCGGCTACTGCGAAAAATTTTGCCAGCGGCTTCCATTTCATGCCGAGACCCTGTTCAATTATATGCATCGGACCACCCTGCGGATTGCCCTTGTCGTCTTTGCCTTTATATCTGATTGCGAGCACACCTTCGTGATATTTGGTAGCCATGCCGACTATGGCGCTTATCCACATCCAGAATATGGCACCGGGACCGCCCACAACCAGTGCGATGGCGACACCCGCTATGTTGCCCAGACCGATTGTCGCCGCTACAACCGAAGCCAGAGCCTGTATGGACGAAATCTGGCCGCTCTCACGTCCTTCTTTCGAGGGTTTGCGGCGCAATTCACGCATGGCTGCCGGAAGACACCGCAGCGACACGAAGCCTGACGATACAAGCAGATACAGACCTCCGCCTATCAGTAGAAAGAACAGCGGATATCCACCCAAAACATCGGCTGCATTAATTATGAATTGTCCTATTTTGTCAAACATGGAGACAAAGGTACGGATTTTTATGTGATTTACCGCAAACAGCTGCCTTTTTGGATTTTTTAGTATTTTATTAAAAACTCGTGGAAAAGTACCGCATAAGTTTTTCAGATGAGAATAAATCCGTAACTTTGAAGCCGCCAATGCGTAGGTTCCGCATGATTCTCAATGTGTATTTTTAATTAAACATCAGTGAATAATCGAATTATATCGTTGCTGAAAGACCCCGTCCATATTTACAGAGGTACAGTCTATCGGATTCTTAATCTGTTTGCGAAGCAGATGTCAGACAAGACTTACATTGAATGCAAATGGTTCCTGACTTTTGGACGACGGATAAATCTTGACGCTCCACGCTCTTTCAACGAGAAGTTGCAATGGCTGAAACTGTACAACCGAAATCCTCAATATACGCGCCTGGTAGATAAATATGAGGTAAAAAAACATGTGGCCACCCTGATTGGAGAGGAGTATATTACGCCTACCCTTGCAGT
>CADFRV010000295.1 GCA_902836725.1 Muribaculaceae bacterium | reverse complement strand
TTGAACGACGATTTGTAGACCACGGCATCGGTCATGCCGAGGTTCTTCTGTATGTCGTGCTGCACCTTGGGGGTGGCCGTGGCGGTGAGGGCTATCACAGGCCGCTGCTGTATCTCGTTGATGATGGGGCGGATGCGGCGGTATTCAGGCCGGAAATCGTGCCCCCATTCCGAGATGCAGTGTGCCTCGTCCACGGCGTAGAACGATATGGGAACTGTCTTTAAAAATTCAATATTCTCTTCTTTCGTAAGTGACTCCGGGGCCACATAAAGCAGTTTTGTCTTACCGGAGAGGATATCGGCTTTGACCTGGTCTATCGCGCTTTTGTTGAGCGACGAGTTGAGGAAGTGGGCTATGCCGTCGTCGGTGCTGAAGTTGCGCATCGCATCCACCTGGTTCTTCATCAGGGCGATAAGCGGCGACACCACGATGGCGGTCCCTTCCATGAGCAGCGACGGCAGCTGGTAACAAAGTGACTTGCCTCCGCCGGTCGGCATCAGCACAAACACATCGTTGCCTTCGAGGAGCGACATCATGATCTGCTCCTGGTTGCCTTTGAATTTGTCGAATCCGAAATGGATCTTCAAGGCGTCGGTCAATTGCTGTCTCGTTGTCATGGGGTCAGTTTAAGATTTGCTTCATGCGGTTGAAGTCGTATGATGGATGGAGGGGAGGGGTCACTCTTTTATGTCGAGATTCTTGTTTAGCTCGTAGTGCGAGCTTTGCAGTTTCTCGAGCACATAGTCGGCTGTGACGGTGAAAGTTTTCTTTGTGGTGGAGGGCAATTCAAACATGGAGTCTATCATCACTGTCTCCACTATCGCCCTGAGGCCGCGGGCTCCGAGCTTGTATTCGATGGCCTTGTCCACGATCATGTCAAGCGCTTCCGGCTCGAATTTGAGCTTCACACCGTCCATGGCGAACAGTTTCTCATACTGTCGGGTTATGGCGTTCTTGGGCTCGGTGAGCACGCGGCGCAGTGCGTCGCGGTCAAGCGGGTCGAGGTGTGTGAGGATCGGCAGACGGCCTATGATCTCGGGTATGAGACCGAAAGACTTGAGATCCTGCGGCGCCACATAGCTCAGGTAGTTGTCGCGGTTGATGCGCTGGCGTGCCTGGTCTATGCTGTAGCCCACCACGTGGGTGTTGAGGCGCTGTGCGATCTTGCGCTCGATCCCGTCGAAGGCTCCTCCGCAGATGAAGAGGATGTTCTTCGTGTCGACCGGTATCATGCGCTGTTCGGGATGTTTGCGTCCTCCCTGCGGGGGCACGTTCACTATGGAGCCTTCAAGGAGCTTGAGCAGCCCCTGCTGCACGCCTTCGCCGCTTACGTCGCGTGTGATCGAGGGATTGTCTCCCTTGCGTGCGATCTTGTCGATCTCGTCGATGAACACGATGCCGCGCTCGGCTTTGGCCACGTCGTAGTCGGCGGCCTGGAGCAGACGTGTGAGGAGGCTTTCTATATCCTCGCCCACATATCCGGCCTGTGTGAGCACCGTGGCGTCAACGATGGTGAACGGCACATTGAGCATGCGCGCGATGGTTTTTGCCAGAAGGGTTTTGCCGGTGCCTGTGGGGCCTACGATTATGATATTGCTTTTTTCAATGTCCACATCGTCCTCTTTGGGCTGGCTCAGGCGTTTGTAGTGGTTGTAGACCGCTACGGAGAGATATCGTTTGGCGCTGTCCTGACCGATCACATATTGGTCAAGGAACTTGCAGATTTCCTTTGGTTTGGGTATTTCCTTGAATTCGGCCGGGGTGTCGTGCGACTTCTTTTCCTTGTCTGTGCCCCGGAATTCGTTTAATATTTCGTGAATGGCATCCGCGCATTCGGCGCACAGGTATACCTCGGGGTTTATCCCCGACGGGATCATAACCTCCGACTGGTTGGCCGGACGTCCGCAGAAGGCGCAGCTTTCAACTTTTTTCTTTGCCATGGGCTTATTTTGATCTGAAGCCGAGGCTCAATTTAAAAGGATTCCTGCCAGCAAACTACTGGGTAAGCAGCAGGACCTCTT
>CADFRV010000294.1 GCA_902836725.1 Muribaculaceae bacterium | reverse complement strand
GCCTGGACACCGGTTGCCGTCGCGCGGACGCGTCTGTATATGTCGATTGTCGTAGCCAATTCTTCGCCGAATGGGATCAGTCTTTCTTTATTACGCTTGCCGAGCACTTTTAGTTCGCGCCTTGTGGTGTCCACATCGCGGTCGAGCATCCCTATCAGTTCGGCACGCCTTATGCCGGTACTGTAGAGCGTCAGCACCATGAGGTGGTCGCGCAGGGGGAGAAATGCTTTCGGCAGCGTCTCTTCCGTGGCGGGTGGCCCGAGGATCTCCTCCATCTCCTGCGGACGCACGAATACGGGGAGGCTCTTGGGTATTTTTGCCAGTGTGATTTCTGCGGCGGGGTTTGCTTTCAGTCCGTGATGCCGCATCATGTAGTTGAACAGTGAGCTGATGGCGCTCACCTTGCGGCGTATCGACCGCTGGGATACTTTGGCGTCGGCGAGTGACAGTATCCAGCTGCGTATGTCGGAGGTGGTGATGCTTGCCGGGTCGAACCGGTCCGGTACTCCGCCGGTGATGAAGTCGGCGAACTGCCGCAGATCGGTGCCATAAGACAGAACGGTGTGGGCCGAATAGCTCAGCTCACACCGCAGATATGTCAGAAATGCATTTATCATGTGCCGACTTCGTGAAGGTTTTTCTTGAAACTCCGGTGCTCTCCCGCAACAGCAGACGGGGATGGCACGCTCACGAAGTTAGCATAAAGTTTGCTGTTTTCCAAATATTTTCTGATTTTCCTTATAAAAATCCGATTTTTCGGTAAAAACAGGGAGTGTATGAAAAATCGGAGGTGGCTCGGCCGCTATGGCTTAGAGGAAGTTCAATGCGCTTTGGTTATGCCGTAGGGTGTGCGGATGGTCTGCCGTCTCTTGGTGTCCTCGAGAATGGCGTTGTTGTCGCTCCGGGAGCCGACGGTGGAGACCGATGTGGTGTGGTAGCGGTGAAGGGTGAGCGCCTGGTGGGGCACTTTCATTATCCGACACCCGTTGAAACGGAGGCGGTAGGCTATGTCGATATCTTCCCCTAGGCCGGGGCCGAGATAGCGTTCGTCGAAACCGTTTATGTCAAGCAGGTCCTTGCGGTAGATGCCGAAGTTGCAGCCAATGAGGTTGCCTGTAGGACGCTGGAGCACCCCCTTACGGCCGATGATGGGGAGGCGCAGTATGCGGCCCGGGTGGCAGTGCGACGGGAAACGGCCGATATGGAGCAGAAACCGCATCTGCATGCGCCGGAACCATCCTTTTTCCAACTCGCCGCATCTTTCGGTCTCATGGCTGATGGCCGGGGATAATGTGGCGCGGCGTCCGGCAATGACGGTCTTCGGTGTGGCGAGCCTCAGATGGTCTTCCGCCCAATGCGGGGCAGGGATACAGTCGCCGTCAAGAAAACAGAGATATTCTCCTTTGGCCTTCTCGACGGCCTGGTTTAGAATGATGTTTTTGCGCCATCCGTCATCCTCGTGCCAGAGGTGGAGTATGTCAAGCTCGGGATGGTCATGCATGTACTGTCGCAGCAGGGCGGTATTGTGTTCGTCGGATCCGTCGTCGGCAACGATGATCTGGAATTTCCGGTATGTCTGGTGCCGCAGTCCCTCAAGCACGAGCCTCAGCCACCGGTGGTTGTTGTATGCGGCTATGATGATGCTCAGCGATGGATAACTGCTGCGGTCTGATGTGGAGGTCGTAGTCATCGTGTGTGTAACGGTCGGGGGTATGTGTGTACATTAGGGGAGTGTCATTGCAGACCCTCTGAAACAGCAGACGCGGCATTGATGTTGCCGCGTCAAGTTGTATGGTTCGTGTTGTCTGAAAAGGCAAAATGACAAAATTGCCGGATTCGTGAAATCAGGCAATATGATAAAGCCGGCTTAAAAGGAAATTATTCCTCTACGAGACGGAGCTTCTGCACGTAAACAGCCTTCATCATCTTCTTGCGGTTGGTGACAGAGGGCTTTTCGAAAGCCTGACGGCTGCGGAGTTCCTTAACGATGCCTGTCTTTTCGAATTTACGTTTGAATTTCTTGAGAGCTTTTTCGATGTTGTCGCCTTCTT
>CADFRV010000293.1 GCA_902836725.1 Muribaculaceae bacterium | reverse complement strand
CAGGTGTGCCGATGGCGTTGAAGAGCACTACGGGTGTGCCTTTCACACGGGTGTCCATCCGTGATGCCACGGCGCCTGCGGCCTGTGTCAGTGTGCCTGCGAAATCCTTGAGCGAGAGCAGCTCGTCGTTCCATGAGAATTCATAGGCACGGGGAATACTTGTGCCGGTGAGGTCGTCGTGGAACTGGTGGAATATGAAGCGCTGCCATGCAGTGGTGAGTTTGTCGGAGGGATATCCCATCGTGCCGAGCAGTTCGGCGCTGACCGAGGCACGTTCCGCAGCGTCGCCGAGCAGCTCGTTCTGGCGGTTGTAGAGTTTCATGGCGGCCTGCGATGTGTAGCAGCCTGTGCCATGCACGTCCATCAGCAGCTCGCCGTCGTAGAGCGGGAGCTCGGGATGTTTGTCGTATGGCAGGAAGTCTTTGAATATCTGGTCGCTGGTGGCGCTTATGATCTCTACGGGACCGTTACCGCGGATACCGCGCTCAACGGCGTCGACCGAGGTGATCGTGGGGGAGCCGCCTATGTCGCCTGTGCCGTAGTAGCGGTAAACCATGTTCAGGGGAGTTTCCTCTGCATTCTTCTGCAGCGATTTGTTGTGGCTGAGGTCTTCCAACTCCCAGCGGCGCCCGTAGTCGTATCCGTGAGCCATCATTATAGTGGCACCGTCCACGCCGCGCCAGAGGCCGATTGTGAACGGATAACGGCGGTCACCGTCATAGAACGGGTGCACGCGCCATCCGAGTTTCTGCGATGAGAAGCCGATGAGGCCGCAGTGGTTGGCGATGGTGGGTAGGGTCCATCCGAAACCGAAGCAGTCGGGGAGGAATATGTCTGTGCTCTCCACTCCGAACTCGTTGCGGTAGAATTCCTGGCCGAGCATTATGTTGCGGATGGCCGACTCGGTGGAGGGCACTATGGCGTCGGTGGCATCCCAGCTCGCGCCGCAGATATGCCAGCGGCCGCTTTTGATGAAGTCTTTCATCTCCTCGTACTCGCGGGGATAATATTCCTTCATCCATGCGTATTTCACACCTCCTTCGAAGTTGAACACATAGTTGGGGAATTTTTTCAGCAGGAAGAGGTTCTGGTTGATGGTGTTCCATACATATTCCTTGATGGTGGTCTGTATGTCCCAGTTCCACTGTGTGTCAAGATGGGCGTCGGCCACCATATAGGCTTTGGTCCTGTCTTGTGCGGTGTTGCCGGCGTTTGCCTCGGTAGCGGCCTGGCAAGTGGCGCCCACCGCCACGGCAGCGGCTGCCAGTACGGAAATTTTTTTTGCAATACTTCTCATGTGGCTGAGTTTTGTCACGGTTGATTGGTTTTTCGTTGTGGCCGGAGCTGCCCGGCGCGATTTCTGGTTAGTGGTTATGCAGTTCAGAGGAGGTCTTGGACGTACCCTGAATTTTGGATACAACAAAGTTACTGAAATTCCGCGGGTTCTAAAATAATTTTGAACTGTTACTTAATGCTGTATTTATGCCAAAAAGCGTCCTCTATCCCGACAATCAGCTATCCTCCACGCTATCCGGAGGGATATAGAAAAAGGCGATGCGCCTGACTGGGGGTGCATCGCCTTTTCTGGCGTCGGTAAAAGAACGCCTTGATCGCAACAATTCTGAATAACCCTAATAAAAATTGTACCTTTTGATATCCTATCTATTTTCTAACTTTTTGTATGTTGCGTACTGCTGCCCAGTGTGCGGCGGCTTATGCCTTGATTGAGTTGAGCAGGTCGAGTTTACCTTCGTTGATGAGCTTTGTGATGAGCTCTCCGAAGAGTGTGTTCTGCCATGCGAACCAGTCGCGTGTGAAGTTGTTGGGGTCGTCCACATGGAACGATTCGTGCATGAACCCGAGGCCGGCGTCGGTGTTGAGCAGCATTGTGATGCAGTCGCGGATCTCATTGTCGTCTGTCGATGTGAACGCACGCATCATTATGCTCATGGGCCATGCCATATAGTAGCCGATGTGGGGGCCGCCGATACCTTCACCCTTTTCGCCGCGGAAGAAGTAGGGGTTGTTCTCGCTCCATACGAAGCGGCGGGTATTCTGGTAGATCGGATCGTTGGG
>CADFRV010000292.1 GCA_902836725.1 Muribaculaceae bacterium | reverse complement strand
TAAAATAACAATATTCCCCCAAGTGCAAGACAATCTTAAATGAAAGAGCCGTGCCGCCACATGCAGAAATATGGCTTTTTATTTTGATATTAAGAAATTTATGCGTATTTTTACACGCAAATTTATAAACAGCAGGTGAGCTACAACACCGGCTGTAAGAAAAAACGGCCACAAAAACCGTGACAATACCGCCACAAAGCAACCGGTATGAAAACAACATCCACACATCTGCCGCAGAACGGTGCAGCCCGGTCCGCACGCATTACGGCTACCGGCACGGATGCCCTGCAGCATCATATGTCCCCACTCTGCAGCCTCGTTTCCGGAAAACGGGAAAGGCTGCGGACCCTACATCCGCCAACCGACGGTGCCACAAACATTCACTTACAACACCACTTACCGACAGCATATTCCTCATCGCCCGCTCCTCTCCGTTTACATCCACCCATATCTCATATTCTCCACACATTTCCGCCTGATAAACCATACGGAATATAAAACCTCCGGCAAATGAACAGCAGAAAACTCCGCTTACCCGAAATAATAGACATACTCACCCATCAAAGCATATCCTCCCAGGAAGATCTGTCCAAGCAGCTCGCCATACGCGGCCACATCATCACCCAGGCCACCCTTTCCCGCGACCTGAAACTCCTGAAGGCCAACAAGATCTCCGACGAGCAAGGACGATACCGCTACATAATCGGGGACATAAACCTGTATCCCCACGAGCAACCGCGCGCCAAAAGCCAATACAACACAGCGCGCCACACATCAGTGCTGTCAATCTCCATCACAGGCAATCTGGTAGTAATAAAAAACCGCAACGGCTACGCGTCGGGGCTTGCATACGACATCGACACATTAGGGTCCGACCTTATACTCGGAACCATCCCGGGAGCCGACACCGTATTCGTGGCCGTGCGCGAAGGCACCCCGCGTGCCGACCTGTTCAACCTGTTCAGTTCCTTCCTGCCCACAGCAGTAATGAACAAAGCCCGTCAGTCCCAGTTCCATGACTGACCCCGGGCGCCCCTGCCCCATCTCCCCCCCCCTTTCAACAACACTCCCAGGAGCATCCCGGCACGTCGGTGACCGCACACCGATTTTGGCCCTTTTTTCTTGCAAGTCAGCATATTTTTCATTACCTTTGTAACGTAAAAGCGTCGGGAACTACAGCGGTTCAACCTCCCTCGTTCCGGCTTTGCGGCATGAATGTGACGCCGTGTGGGCGAAGCATCCTCATCCGCTCATAGATAATGAATTAGATCAATATGTCTGAAGGATTATTTGAAATAGACTCAACCAACCAGGAGGCCGAAAACATCGAGAAAAGCCGCGAATACGGCGCAGACAGCATCCAGGTGCTCGAAGGGCTTGAAGCTGTAAGAAAACGCCCTGCAATGTATATCGGCGACATCAGCGCCAAAGGTCTTCACCATCTTGTCTACGAGGTGGTCGACAACTCCATCGACGAAGCCCTCGCCGGCTTCTGTACCCACATAGAGGTCACCATCAACAAAGACAACTCCATAACCGTGGTCGACAACGGCCGAGGCATTCCTGTGGGCATGCATGAGAAAGAACACAAAAGCGCCCTTGAAGTGGTGCTCACCGTGCTGCATGCCGGCGGCAAGTTCGACAAAGGCTCATACAAGGTTTCCGGAGGTCTCCATGGCGTAGGTGTAAGCTGCGTCAACGCCCTTTCCACATATCTCAGAGCGGAAGTGCGCCGCGAAGGCAAAATCTACATGCAGGAATACTCGCAGGGCAAACCCACCTGCGACCTCCAGGTAGTAGGCGAAAGCGACACCACAGGCACCTCGGTGACATTCCTTCCCGACTCCGGCATATTCACCGTCACAGTATACGACTACGACACGCTGGCCAACCGTCTGCGCGACCTCGCCTTCCTGAACGCAGGCATAACCCTAACCCTCACCGATCTGCGCGTGACAGACGAAAAGGGCAATCCGCGCCGCGAGGTTTTCTATTCCAAAAACGGCCTGAGCGAATTCGTGCAGTACATCGACTCCAACAAGGAATCGCTCATAAACGACGTCATACACCTCGACACCGAGCGTCAGGGCATCCCCGTTGAAGTGGCGTTGACCTACAACAACACCTTCAACGAGAACATCTACTCTTTCGTAAACAACATCAACACCATAGAGGGCGGCACACACCTCACAGGTTTCCGCCGCGGCC
>CADFRV010000291.1 GCA_902836725.1 Muribaculaceae bacterium | reverse complement strand
CATATCGCGCCGAGCATCCGTTGCTGATGATGATGTTCCCGCGCCAGGCCACCGACATGGCACACTCCATGCTCCGCCACCAGCAGCAGAGCGTGCACGGGTTGCTCCCTGTGTGGAGCCATATGGCCAATGACAACTGGTGCATGAGCGGATATCATGCGGTGTCGGTGCTTTCCGACGCCCTTGCCAAAGGTGCGGAGATTGACAGCCGCGAGGCGCTTGACGCTATGGTGACCACATCGAAGGTGCCATATTTCGACGGTCTCGAGCACTACATGCGTCTGGGCTATGTGCCTTTTGACAGGAACGGCACGGCGGCTTCCACCACTCTGGAATATGCCTATGACGACTGGACCATTTACAGTGCCGCTCTCAGGAGTGGGGACAAGGAGACCGTGGAGGAATACCGGCGGCGCGCCATGAACTACCGCAATGTTTTCGACGCTTCCACGGGATTCGCGCGTCCCCGATATTCCGACGGTTCGTTTAAGAAAGATTTCGATCCTCTCCAGACTTCCGGAGAGGGATTCATAGAGGGGAACTCATGGAACTTTTCGTTTCATGTGCCCCATGATGTGGCCGGGCTGATCGGTCTGATGGGTGGCGACCGCAAGTTTGTGGCGCGTCTTGACAGTCTGTTCGCCATGCACCTCCCCGCGGAGTGCTATGCCGACAATGAGGATGTGACCGAGGATTGCCTCATCGGCGGTTACGTTCACGGCAATGAGCCGAGCCATCATATCCCGTATCTGTATGCCTGGACCTCGCAGCCGTGGAAAACCCAATACTGGGTGCGCGAGGTGATGAACCGCATGTATCTCAACCATATCCGCGGCCTCAGCGGGAACGACGACTGCGGCCAGATGTCGGCATGGTATATCTTCACGGCCATGGGCTTCTATCCCGTGTGCCCCGGTACCGACCAGTATGTTCTCGGCGCCCCATATCTCCCTTACATCAAGGTAAGTCTCCCCAACGGGAAACACCTTGAGATAAAGGCTCCCGGCGTGAGCGACAAAAAACGGTATGTGAAATCTGTAAAACTCAACGGCAAGCCTTACGACAAGATGTATATAACCCACGGCGACATTATGGCCGGTGGTGTACTCGAGTTCCAGATGGCGTCGGCTCCCAACCGCAAGAGGGGGCTGAAAGAGGAGCAGAAACCATACTCGCTTTCCACTGAGAAACAGTAGCGCTCCATCCGGCCACACCCTCCCCAGAAAACATTTGTGTATGGGGAGGGGAATTATTACCTTTGTAGGGGAGTGGCCTCAACAGGATGCACTCTATGAGCTATAACATGAAAAACTGAATTTCCGACTTTACCAATGGAAAAGACTTATCATTTTGCCGTGGATCTGGGCGCCACTTCCGGGCGTACCATACTCGCTTCATACGATGGCGAAAAGGTGCGGATGCGGGAGCTGACACGCTTCAGATACCCGATGCTGCCGATCAACGGACATCTTTACTGGAATCTACCGCTTATATATCAGGAAATACTCGGCGGACTGAAAAAATGCGCGGCCACGCTCACCGAAGAGGGGTGCGGCACTTCGCGCCTGGTATCGATGGGTATCGACAGCTGGGGATGCGACGTGGCTTTCTTCCATAAGGACGGCTCTCTCTCCGGGTTGCCGTACTGTTACCGCGACAGCCACACTCTCGGAGCTGCCGATCGCTTCTGCGGGCGGATGCCCCGCGAGGAGGTGTATGAGAAGACCGGCATACAGTTCATGGACTTCAACACACTGTTTCAGCTCGATACTATAAAGCGGGATTCCCCCGATGTGATAGAGAGTGCCGACAAGATACTGTTTATTCCCGACGCGCTCACATATATGCTCACCGGCAACGCTGTCATGGAGTATACAGTGGCTTCAACATCGCAGATGCTTGACGCACGCACACGCGATCTTGACGGGGACATACTCACGACGCTCGGCATAGGCCGTGAAAAATTCGGCCGTCTGGTCAATCCCGGCGAAGTGATAGGATGCCTTACCCCGCAGATACAGGAGGCTACCGGCTTAGGTGCCCTGCCTGTAGTGGCGGTCGCAGGCCATGACACCGCGTCTGCCGTGATCGCCGTGCCATCTCCCGACCATGATTTCGCTTATGTGAGCTGTGGCACATGGTCGCTTCTCGGCACAGAGACCGACGGCCCGGTGATAACAGACCTGAGCCGCCGGTACAATTTCACCAACGAAGGTGGCGCCGAGGGCACGGTGCGTCTGCTGAAAAATAT
>CADFRV010000290.1 GCA_902836725.1 Muribaculaceae bacterium | reverse complement strand
GATTGAAGTTGGTGGCGAAAGCCTTGCCGTGGTTTCCGGCGTTGCAGTCCACGATATCCAGTGTCTCCATTGCCGAGAAATAATGCTTGGCGGCATAGGCTGTGAACACGCCCGACACTCCGGGGTCGAATCCGCATCCGAGGATGGCGGTGAGGCCTGCCTTCTCGAAACGCTCGCGGTATGCCCACTGCCAGGAGTATTCGAAGTGTGCCACGTCGCGCGGCTCGTAGTTGGCTGTGTCGAGGTAGTTCACGCCGCACTCCAGGCAGGCATCCATGATGGTGAGGTCCTGATAGGGGAGCGCCACGTTTATTACCATTTCCGGCTTATGGCGGCGGAAAAGCTCGCAGAGCTGCTCCACGCTGTCGGCATCCACGCTGTCGGTGCTGATGGCGGGAAGAGGGCGGCCGTCGCGGGCGGCGGCTTCCTCTATGGCCTTGGCCAGAAGGTCGCATTTGCGCCGGGTGCGCGATGCTATCACTATTTCGCTGAACACTTCGGGGTTCTGGGCGCACTTGTGGGCTACAACGCTGCCCACGCCACCGGCGCCGATGATGATGACTTTTGACATTCTTTTCTTTTTACGGTTGTAGACACCACCCTTTTCCCTGCCTTACCGGCGGGAGACGGGGAGGTGTGTGCAGGAAAAACGGTTATGCGCGGGTGCTTGTTGGGGCGCCACGCCTATCGACTTGCAAATTTAATGAAATTTTTGAACTGACAACACTTTCGCTTGTGAACTATCCTGTATTTTTGTAACTTTGATAAACGGAGACGTCAAAAAAGCCGCACATAAAGATGGGAAAACATTCTAGGGACAAATCGCCCGAACTGCAGAAAAAAATATCCATACTGCCCGATTCGCCGGGGGTATATATGTACTACGATGCCGAAGGCACGGTGATATACGTCGGCAAGGCCAAAAACCTCAAGCGGCGCGTGTCGTCGTACTTCAACCGCACACACGATGTGCTCCGCACAAACCTGCTCGTGCGTGCCATAGCCGACATGAGCTATATCGTGGTGCCTACGGAGCAGGATGCCCTGAACCTCGAGAACTCGATGATCAAGGAGCATAAGCCCCGCTACAACGTGCTCCTCAAGGACGACAAGTCGTACCCCTGGATATGTGTCACCAAAGAGCTTTATCCCCGTGTGTTCCTCACCCGGCAGCGGCTCAAGGACGGCTCAAAGTATTTCGGTCCCTACACCGAGGTGGGGGCGGCGCGTGCCGTGCTCGACCTCGCCCGGGAGCTGTATCCGGTGCGCACATGCCGCATCCCCATCACCCCGGCCACTCTTGAACGGGGGAAGGGGCGTCTCTGCCTGGAGTATCATCTGCAGCGGTGCCGCGGATGTTGCGTTGGGAAGATCTCGCCCGAGGAGTACGGGGCGTATATCGACCAGATACGCCAGATCCTGCGCGGCGAGACGGGGGAGCTGATGGCCTATCTGCGCTCCGAGATGGAGCGTCTCGCAGGCGAGCTGCGCTTCGAGGAGGCGCAGGAGCTGAAAGTGAAATATCAGCTTGTGGAGCGTTACCGGGCGAAGAGTGTGATAGTGAGCCAGACGGTAGACAATGTGGATGTGTTCGGCATCGACGATGACGGAGGCAACGATGTGTACATCAACTATATGCATGTGCGGCGCGGAGCCGTGGTGCGCAGTGTCACGCTCCGTTACAAAAGGCGTCTGAGCGAGGAGGCCTCCGCACTTCTCAGCTATGCCCTCGACGAGATACGCACCCGTTTCGGCCTCGTTTACGGCGAGGTGGTGGTGCCGATGCTCCCCGATCTGGAGATGGAGGGGGTGACTTTCACCATACCGCAGCGCGGCGACAAGGCCAAGTTGCTCGATGTGAGTGTGCGCAACGCCCGGCAGAACAAGCTCGACGATCTCAAGCAGCTTGAGTGGACCGATCCCGAGAAACGTGCCGAGAAGACGCTCGAACGCATGAAAGCCGATTTCAGGCTCAAGGAACTGCCGCGCCATGTGGAATGTTTCGACAACTCCAACATTCAGGGCACCAATCCCGTGGCATCGTGCGTGGTGTTCCGCGACGCGAAACCCTCCAAGAAAGATTACCGCCATTTCAACATCAAGACCGTTGTCGGGCCCGACGATTTCGCCTCCATGAAGGAGGTGCTCACACGCCGCTATACCCGTCTGATGGAGGAGGCTCCCGACGATCTGCCGCAGCTTATCGTGGTCGACGGCGGCAAAGGGCAGCTGAGTGCCGCCGTAGAGGCGCTCGACGAGATCGGCCT
>CADFRV010000289.1 GCA_902836725.1 Muribaculaceae bacterium | reverse complement strand
TGCTGTTTGTTTTTAGGAGGTGACAATACCGGACCGGACACGCCGGACTCTGCCGGACCTTCAGACTGCACGGTCTCTTCACTCGAATGTCCCGACGAACCACGCATCACAAGTTTCTGGGATTTGTCAAGCAGAGCGCATGACGATACAGCACTTATGAGTAGAACCCCTATCGGTAACATGGATATATATTTATGAGACATTGGCAGGCTTTTTATCGACAAGACTTCCCGGTCTCGCCGGAGTGAAACGTATATTTATACAAAGCTAACAAAAATCCGTTGAACAAGGTAATACATCGTGCAACTTTTTTGCTTATATTTGCAAAAATTTAGAATCGCAGGGGCTCATTCAAAAGATGTTAGCCGACACCCTTTTTTAAGAATGCCCACCTGTAAACCGTAGAGATTTATATTATTACACTTCTGACATGAAAAACTTGATACCAGCAGGCGGTATGTTATCGTTGGCACTCATTTGCAGCGCGTTCTGCGCAAACGCCACAGGAAAAATCCATGTCGATAAAAACGGCCGCATGCGCGACAAAGACACGAATAAAGAGGTCAGATATTATGGCGTAAACTATACGCTTCCGTTCGCTCACGCCTATCGGGCTGTTGACCGGCTCGGCACAGACCATAAAGAGACTATAGACAGGGATGTATACCACATCAGCCGGATAGGTGCCAATGCATTCAGGCTGCACCTGTGGGATGTGGAACTTACCGACAGTGTGGGAAACCTACAGGAAAATGATCATCTTGATCTCCTTGACTATCTTATAGAAAGCCTGGAAAAGCGAGGTATAGACATCATACTCACGGCACAGACCAATTTCGGAAACGGTTACCCTGAACGCGACGAACCCACCGGCGGATTCTCATACCTTTATGACAAATGCGAGATGCATTCAAATCCTGAAGCGATCAAAGCTCAACAGAAGTATCTCGCGGGTCTTGTCAGCCACAAAAACCGATATACCGGCAAAAGCTATGCCGAGGACAATGGTATCATTGCAATTGAAATCAACAACGAGCCTTGCCACAGCACCACAGAGAAACAGGTGACCTCCTATATTGACACAATGGCGAAGACCATTCGCAAAAACGGATGGGACAAGCCTGTATTGTATAATGTGAGCCACAATATGCCGCTTGCCGCAGGATATTACAAGGCCGATATAGACGGCACAACATTCCAGTGGTATCCGATCGGACTTGTATCAGGCCATAAACGTACCGGCAATTTTCTGCCATACGTAGATGCATACCATATCCCGTACACCTCTCTTGACGGCTATAAGGACAAAGCCAAAATCGTTTACGAATTTGATCCGGCCGATATGCTTGACAGTTACCTTTATCCGGCAATTGCACGCACATTTGCACGGGAGGGATTCCAGTGGGCGACCCAATTCGCATATGACCCTATTGACATTGCCCGATTCAATACCGAATACCAGACACATTATCTGAACCTCGCCTATACACCCCAAAAGGCGCTCGGCATGAAAATCGCAACCCGGGTAATGCAGACGGTAGCTAACGGGGAAGATACCGGCAAATATCCTGCCGATACTATTTTTGGTCCTGCCACCGTAAGTTATAGACGGAATCTGGCGATGTGGAATACTCCCGGTGAGTATTTCTACACCAACAACACATCAGACCGGCCTGTACACCCCGACTCGCTTATGCATATCGCCGGATATGGCAGTTCACCACTCGTGGACTATCATGGCCGGGGCGCTTATTTTTTAGACAAAATATCTCCGGATGTATGGCGTCTGGAACTGATGCCCGACGTGCTCTACACTGTAGATCCATTTACAAAGCCCTCTCTTGACAGGGAAGCTGCAATTACAATCAACGCTTCACACCCTATGTCGATCCATTTGCCGGGGCTTGATAATAAATTCCATTATATTTCCGCCAATGACAGCAATCCGTTTGGAGGGCAGGCTGAAAACTCCACGATATCAGTCATGCCCGGTGTCTACCTGTTGTCTTCTGACAGCACCGCACTTGCGGAAACAGACCGTAATGCCCGCACCGGAAATATTCTGATAAACGAATATGTGGCACCTCCGGCTCCATATGCCGTACCGCTCCATGTAAACCATTCCCCAGCACCGGTACATCCTGCCGGTATGGATCTCACGATAACCGCCGAAGCATTCGGTTCCCCCATGCCTGATTCACTTGTAATCTATCCTGAAGATATTTCTTTCTGGCGAAAGGACAACAAGACATATGTGATGCATGAAATCGAGCCATATGTCTACACAGCCACCATTCCGGCATCAGACATTACAGGCAAGAAAG
>CADFRV010000288.1 GCA_902836725.1 Muribaculaceae bacterium | reverse complement strand
TCTTCAGCACCTGAGGTGCTATCATCCAGCGGCGCACATCATAGTATCGGTGCCCCTCGGCATAAAGCTCGATGAACCGCTCATTGCGAATCCAGTCTCTGAGTTGCATACGAGATAAGTCGGCGGTAGTCAGGTCGCGGATTTCAGCATGGCGGCGCACGGCGTTAAGAGCGTCCAGCGCCTGGGTAGTATTACCTAAGGCCTCTTCGCACTCAGCCAGATTGAGATATAGCTCAGAGAGATGGCGCGCCAATCTGACGGGCATTTAACGAGCCGTCGGGACGCCACGACACATTGGGCTGGCACCACTTTTTAGTATAGAAACCGGTCACATTGTTATCCCAGACATAGCGGGTAGGATTGTAGCCCTGGGCAGCCGAGCTTTTGGTATCGACAATCAGCGGGCCGCCGGCTTTGATCAGCTGCGAATATTCGTCGCCGTCGAAAGAGATATTGGCGTAAAAACGGGGTTCGCGCTTGTCGTTGAGGTTGATGATGTCGGTGCGTCCGGCATATCCGGCTGATTCAAACCACCCCGACTTCGGAAGTTCAGAATCATCTTCAGGTAGAATTCCGTTTCTGGTGTAGAAGTGCTCCACGGTGTAGAGACAAGGCGCGAGCGCCGTGACACCTCCGTAAAGCCCACCCCCGTTGCTGGTGCCGATATTGTGTGGATACATGTCTGCCTGCCAGAACAGATAAGCCCCAGGCTGAGAGATCACACTCCAGATTATCTCGCGGTTGCCTTCTGTCTCGACAGTATTGTTGGCATAACGAATCTTCATTACTTTTTTCTTGAAATCATCGTCGACACCCGGAATGTCAGGCAGAGGCACGTCTTCCGACAAACGCTGGGTTTCAGATGCTTCAAGAGTATAGAAAGCGCGGTTAGCCTGACCTATGGCATAATCAAGAGCCTCCTGACAGGCATTTCGGGCACGTTCCCATTTCTCGCGGCTATACTGGCTGCTGACCAGTTCGCGACCATATCCCGGAGTCTCGTATTTTACATTTACCCAGCTGCTGTTGGGGAATGATCCGTTCCAGAGAGGAGACGCGGCGTAAAGGAGGAGGCGTCCTTTCAGAGCCTTGCATATTGTGGCTGAAGCACGGCCGATTTCTGTTGTCTCCACATTGGCTGGAAGCACTTTGGCGGCTTCGTCAAGCCAATTGACAATACGGTCGACACAATAGTCGAAATGGCTTCGGCCCGGAAATTCATCCTTTGTGGTCGATGTCTCATAATAATGGTCGATGATGGGAATCGGGCCATAGTTTTCCAGCAGACGGAAATGATAGTAAGCGCGGAGGAACTTGATTTCGGCCTTCCACCTCTCGCGATCGGCAGCCGTCACCTCTTTCGGGTTGGTGCTGTCAAGAATCTCTTCAAAAAGATTGCATTGGCCGATAGCATTGTAGGTCACAGTCCACGGAAGTTGGAAAATCCCGTTGTTTGATACAGTCGTGGCCGACAGCTGGTTCCACGCCGTTACCTGCCCCAGACGTCCCCATGCCTGCGGGCATACAAACTCGTCGGTCGACGCCTCGTGTGTCCCGAGTGTTCCGAAACCATGATTGCTGTTGACACCGGAATAGCAGCTGTAAAGAAAATCAAGTGCATCTTGTTTGTCCTTCATCGTGTCAGGGATATCGGCGGTTTCTGGCGGAACCACATCGAGATAGTCACAGGCGGTAACTCCTACTGAAAAGAGCAGAGCCGTCGCGACAAGTTTCGAATAAATCTTGATATATGATTTCATCTTATGTTTCATGAATAATGATGCGGTTTGAATCATTAGAATGTGAATTGAGCACCGATATTAAACGTGCGCTGCAGTGGGTAGGAATAGTAGAACAATTCAGGATCCCATAGCTTGAACGGGCCCCAGCAGGCGATATTGTCGCCGCTGAAATATACGCGTACGAACGGAAATGTATAACCCAGTTCCAGAGTTTTGAAGCGTATAAATGAGCCGTTTCGCATCCAGAATGTGCTCGGCACCATATTGTTCTGCACCTGCGAGGGAGTGGTGCCCAGACGCGGATAGGCTGCGTCGAGGTTGTTGCGGTCAACATGATAATAGTCATCGGCTATAAACGACATCAGATTTCGGTCCTGATGGAAGTCATCCGCGCAGAACGACGATATACCGTCAATCATGATCGTGCGGTTTGCCGACCCGCTGAAGAATACACCGAAGTCGAGTTTTTTCCATACCACGTTGACCCCAAGACCATACTGGATACGCGGCTGGCGACCAAACTTCGAGATCATCACTTTGTCGTCTTCTGTAATCATACCGTCGCCGTTGACATCGCGATATTTGATG
>CADFRV010000287.1 GCA_902836725.1 Muribaculaceae bacterium | reverse complement strand
ATTTTGCACGCCACCTCCGGCGGCTCGATGTGATGACCTCATGTTGATGAAAAGGTCAGTTGAAGATATATTGTTATATTCCGCTTTTACCAGACAGCAATAATTGTCAGTTGAAAGTTTCCTTTTGGGCTATTCAGAACGAAGATTTTTGCACTTCGCTATTGAATCAAATAACTCAATTTCTCCACTCCTACAACAGAGTTTTTCAAACATTTTCGCTAATATTGCATTTGCCCTTGGACTCTTCATACCCGGCCCCACACATCTTTTTAAGGAAGTTTACCACCTATAAATTTTCAAGGGATAACGGAATTGCCTAATTTTGCAGTAAATTATACGATCTTGAATGAAATTATTCACCAATGACGAAATAAGGGCGATAGAGCGATACACCATCGAGCAGGATGGTGTATCTCTGGCGGAACTGATAGAGCGTGTGGCCGAAGGGGTCACCGACGAGATCTGCGCACGCTGGCGCTCCGACAAGCCCACTATCATATTTGCAGGCCCCGGAAACAACGGTGCCGACGCACTTGCCACATGCCGGTTGCTTTGCGAGCACGGATTCCGGCCCGAAGTGTACCTCTTCAACATCGGCGGCAACAAACTCTCGGCCGACTGTGCCGCACAGCGCGACAGGCTTCTCGCCGAACACCCCGAGGTGTTCCTCAACGAAGTAACCAAATCGTTCAACATGCCGCAGCTTCATGCCAACTATCTGGTGATCGACGGCCTGTTCGGATCAGGCCTTAGCGAAGAGCTGAAAGGGGGCTTCAAAGTGCTCGTGCAGAACGTGAACGACGAAAAGGCCACCGTAGTGTCCATCGACCTCCCCTCTGGCATGTTCGGCGACTGGAACCCCCATATCGTCAACCGCGACACCGTGCACGCCACCCTCACACTCGCCATACAGTTCCCACGCCTCTGCTTCTTCATCCCCGACAACGCCGAGCTGATCGGCGAATGGAAGGTGATAGACATTGGCCTGAGCGAGAAAGCCATACAGCAGTCGCCCGTAAACTTCTGCCTGGTAGAGAAAAAGGATGTGCGCCACCGGCTGCACCACCGCAAGGAGTTCTGCTCGAAGGCCGACTTCGGTTCCGCCATCCTTTACGCCGGATCATACGGCATGATGGGAGCCGCCGTGCTGTCGGCTTCCGGAGCGTTGCGCGCCGGAGTGGGAAAACTCACCGTATGCTCCCCCAAATGCGGCTACACCATCATGCAAAGCTCTGTGCCCGAGGCCATGTACCACTACAACCGCGGCGAGATGAACATCGTCGACATACGCCCCGAGCGCTCCTTCAACGCCATCGGCATAGGCCCCGGCATAGGCACACACGAGCTTACCGTAAAAGCTCTCGAGGACTTCCTCGCCACCATCAACCAGCCCATAGTGCTTGATGCCGACGCACTCAACTGCATAGCCATAAAGCCCTCCATGCTCAACACCATACCGGTGCTGAGCGTGCTCACCCCCCATGCCGGCGAATTCGACCGCATGTTCGGCCCCCAGACCTCGGGGGAGGCAAGGCTGCGCACAGCCATCGAGAAAGCCAAATACTACAACATCTTCATCATCCTCAAAGGACACTACACCGCCATTGTGCGCCCCGACGGCAAAGTATATTTCAACTCCTCGGGCACACCCGCCCTCGCCACACCAGGCAGCGGCGACGTGCTCACAGGCATACTGCTGGCCATGCTCGCACAGGGATATCCCGCCGAACTCGCCTCCATAATAGCCGTCTACATACACGGCCTGGCAGGGGAAATGGCCGCCGCCGAACATGGTGAGTACGGTGTGCTCGCCGGCGACATAGCCGCCAACGTGGGCCGCGCCATAAAAGAGGTGATGGCCATGAAATAACGGAATACCAGCAATAAAAAATATACAACAGATGAAAACGACCCGTATTATAGCCGCAGTCGCATTGTGCATGCTCTCCCTCGGCACTTCCGCGCAGACAGCACAACGTCTGGCTGCAACAAAGGCCAACGACTATGCACTGGTCTACACACTGCCTACAACACAGCTGACAGTGACACTCGAGGCGGAAACCACCGTGAAACGTCCCGGCGAGTTTTACAAATACGCCAAGAAATATCTCAACATCAACGACCCCATCACCAAGGAAAGCCGCACAGTGCGCCTCAAAAGCGCCACACTGGCCACCCGCGGGGTACCCGATGCCGACGAGCGCTATGCCATACAGTTCAAGGCCGGCACAGACCCCTATATGCTCCTGTCGCCAAGCAACATCCCCCTGGCGATAAACACCGACCGCACTATGCCGGAAGAGAAACCGGTACTTCCTGAGGCCGTGCCCGCTCCCCCCACCCCCCTGGAGAC
>CADFRV010000286.1 GCA_902836725.1 Muribaculaceae bacterium | reverse complement strand
GGCAGTCGTAGATCGGCACTTCGCGTCCGCCCGTCTCGTTGAGCACCGATACCTCCACTCCGTTGCCGAAGGTGGATTCCCCGGTCATGGCGATGCAGGCGGTGTTCTCGATGACGGCGCGGTCTCCTATGCGGTAGCCGGAGATGTAATTGCCGATGCGGTTGATGAGCACGTCGTCGCCGATCTCGCAGTTGTGTATCATGGCGTCGTAAACTCCCGGATGCATGGGTATGCATCCGTCGCGCATTATAGTACCCTCGGTAGTGCCGAGTTTTACTTTTCCTGCGAAGCAGGTGTTGCGGTAATGCCCGGGTCTGAATGGCGATGCGACTTCGATATCATCCCAGTTCTCGCAACGGCAACCGTTGTTTTCAAGTGCCAGACGCTCGTCGGCATTAAGTTTTCTGTAGGCCATTGTAATGTGTTTTCAGCCGAGGCCGGTCACGTGTACTTCCAAACCTCGTTTTAATTTGTTATTTAAGTGCAAATTTACTATTTTTGCTCAATAAATAAAAAAATCGACGAGGGATTATGAAACAGAACAACGTGATACTCTTTGATGTGCCTGCTGTGCGCGAGAATCTGCTCCCCATGAGCTACACGCGCCCTGTGGCCGACTTTCTGCTGGGCATCAACACCCTGCGGCAGAAGTGGGAATGCCTTCTCCCGGGCAACTATTCATATCTTACCGCAGACTATCTTTCCGAGAAGTTCCCGGCGGTGGAGACCGACGACAATATCTATATAGCCTCGCATGTGGTTGCCACTCCGGCACTTGCCGAGAGTGTGGCGGCTCTTGCCCCGGGCGAGGTTCTTACCGGTGAGACTACCGGAGGCGAGCATATGATGATAGCCATGCGCGGCACGGCATCACATTTTACGGAGCTTTCTGCCGGCACGCCTGAAGGTGTGGCTTTTCCCGACAAGGTGGAGGTCATA
This sequence comes from Muribaculaceae bacterium, assembly GCA_902836725.1. Classification (GTDB taxonomy): domain Bacteria; phylum Bacteroidota; class Bacteroidia; order Bacteroidales; family Muribaculaceae; genus UBA7173. The sequence continues at coordinate 1,483 of CADFRV010000286.1, read as the reverse complement.
ACACGGCTTTACGATATATTCCTGCTGAACGGGCGCCAGATTGAGGATGACTTCCAGATTCTGACCCACCGCCGCGAGGGGCAGATGATACCGCGCAGCAATACCGTTATCGGCGATCCCGAGCAGATCTTTATCGAGAGCGGCGCCATAGTGGAGGGCGTGGTGCTCAACGCATCCCACGGTCCCATCTATGTTGGAAGGCATGTGGAGATTATGGAGGGGAGCTGCCTGCGCGGTCCCATCTCGCTCGGCGAGCACTCCACGGTGAACATGGGTACCCGCATCTATCCCGGCACCTCGCTCGGCCCCTGGTGCAAGGTGGGAGGCGAACTGAACAATGTTGTCATGTTCGGCTTCTCCAACAAGGCGCACGACGGTTTCCTTGGCAATGCCGTTATCGGAGAGTGGTGTAACCTGGGCGCAGGTTGCGTGGCCTCCAACCTCAAGAACGACTATACGGAGATCAAGCTGTGGAACTATCCTTCGCACCGTTTCCTCCGCACCGGCCTGCAGTTCTGCGGCCTGATTATGGGAGACCATTCGAAGGCAGGTATAAACACGATGTTCAATACGGCTACCGTTGTGGGTGTGGGCGTCAATATCCACGGCTCCGGCTTCCCGCGCAACTTCATCGCGTCGTTCAGCGAGGGCGGACCTACCGGATTCAACGATCTGCCTCTTGAAAAATTCTTTGACACGGCTACCCGCATGATGTCGCGCCGAGGCCGCTGCCTTTCTGATGCAGATCACCGTATTTTCCTGGCGATCCGCAATATAGCCGACAATTACAAGTAATCGGTAAGGCATACGGTAGATCCGTAAAAAAAATAACCGGGTGCATCGGTGGGAAATATTTCCGCAGATGCACCCGGTGTTATTTGGGGTGGGCGCCGTTGTCAGGCGGCATATGGTCTGGTGTCAGTCTTTTTTGCGTTCAAGCTGACGCTCGAGCGCTTCGAGGCAGAGGTCGATGGCCTCCTCGAATGTGTCTGCCACTTTGGTGGCCACATGTTCGTCCTGGGGAACGGTGACACGCACCACGGCTTCCTTGTTGCGTACGGTCTCAGGCTTTACTACTGTGAGTTTTACGTCGATAGTGCTTATAGTGGTGTTATGGCGTGCCAGACGCTCTGCTTTCTTGTTGACGAAGGCTACGAGTTTCTCAGTGGCGTCGAAGTTGATGGCTTGAATTCTTACGTCCATAGTTTTATCCTCCTTGATTTTTTTGTGCGCGTGGGTGCGCAAGTTGATAATTCTGTTTCAGTTCTCGGTAGGTAATATGTGTGTAGACCTGTGTGGTCTCCAGTGATTTGTGTCCTAAGAGCTTCTGCACTCCCGGCAGGTCTGCCCCGTTGTTGAGCATGTCTGTCGCGAATGAGTGCCGCAATGTGTGGGGGGAGAGGCGTGAGGCGAGTGTATGGCCGGTAAGCGCATGCTTTACCGTGCGGAGCACCGTATGGGGCTTGAGCTGCGATCCGTCGGG
>CADFRV010000285.1 GCA_902836725.1 Muribaculaceae bacterium | reverse complement strand
ACAGATACGCTCTGTGCTGTCTGACATAGGGGCCGACGCAGTGAAGATCGGTATGCTCCACAGCTCGAGCCTTATCCGCACCGTGCTGTCTACCCTTCAGGAATATCCCGACGTGCGCCGCATAGTGCTTGATCCGGTAATGGTGGCCACCTCCGGCGATCCCCTTCTGGAAACGGAAGCGATAGGCACACTGCGCGACGAGCTGATCCCCTACAGCCGTGTCATCACCCCTAATCTCCCGGAAGCCTCCCTGCTGCTTGGAGAGACAGTGGACCATCAGGATCAGCTCGAGGATGCCGCACGCGCCCTCTCGCGCCTCAACGACCAGAAAGTTTCGGTAATGCTCAAGGCCGGGCATCTGGAGGGTACCGATCTGCTCACAGATATTTTCTACAACGCCGAGCATGACACCTTCCTGCGGCTCACATCGCCGAAACTGCATACCGTCAACACCCACGGCACCGGCTGCACACTCTCATCGGCCATCGCCGCCTATCTGGCGAAAGGTGCCGACCTGGATACCGCAGCCCGCTGCGGCAAGGAATATATAGCGGGTGCCGTGGAAGCGGGCGCCGCATACACCATCGGCCACGGGCATGGGCCGGTGGCTCATTTCCACAGGTGGTGGAAATGAGAAAAAAAGAAATTAGAAATTGAGAAAGAGAGAAATTAAGAAATAAGAGATCATAAGAAATAAGAGATCAGAGGTATCAGAGGAATCAGAGATATCAGAGACATCAAGTCTCTCAATTTCTTAATTTCTTAGTTTCTATTCTTGCTTGACTTCTAATGCTCTTGCTTCTCAATTTCTATTTTCTCAATTTCTATTTTTCTCAATTTCTTAATTTCTATTTTTCTTCTATATGAGAATTACAGATGCGAGGCGCCAGGATGCGCCGATGATAGCCCGGGCGGTGATGATGGCCGTGGGCGACGAGATATGCCGGGATTTCGCCGGAAACGACCGCACACTGGAGGATGTGGAGGCTCTGTTCACAGAACTTGCCGCTATGGATGATTCGCAATACAGTTATCTGAACACCCTCGTGGCGCTTGACGATGAAGGCAATGTGGCGGGAGTATGTATAGGATATGACGGCGCACTGCTGCATCAGCTCCGCGAACGCTTTTTTGAAGCCGCAAAAAGGCGCCTCGGACGCGACATGGCAGGTATGGCCGATGAAACGACACCAGACGAATATTATCTGGACACACTCGCCGTATGGCCGCAGTACCGCGGTCAGAAACTTGGCGGGAAGCTGCTTCTGGCACAGGCCGCACGCGGGCATGCGAAGGGTAAACCGGCAGGGTTGCTCGTTGACAAAGACAACCCCAAGGCCGAAGCGCTTTACCACCGTCTCGGATTTGAGTCAGATGGCGAGCGTCCGTTTGCAGGAGTGGTGATGAACCACCTTGTGCTGAGGAAATAGAACGCCTCTGCAGATATCAGAACTGCGATGGAACGGTCACCGCAGTGCCGGGCCGGTAGCCGGGATCAAAAATGAGGTTCAGCACATGGGCAAGACGAAGGCCCCCTTTGAGGTACTGGTCCTCCACTACCGGTGCCCAACGGGCGATATCGTTGTATGAGATGTTTTTCCCCGCCGGGAAATCACGGTAGACTTCAGCCGCCGTCTCCACGCTCTGGCGGGCCCAGTCGTCGATGTTTCCACTGATTATCACCAGTTGCTCTGCCGGGGTGGCACGGTCAATCTGCTGTTGCCACTCGGTATAGCTCCATTTATGGGTGGCCTCGGGCAGACTGTGGTCCCAGACAGAATGGAGGTTAGTATCGTTGCCGAAAAACTTCACTTTGATGCGGTTGCCTCCCAGATCGGTAGCATGCCCCATGTGCAGGGGCTGATGAATGTCGCCCATTATGTGTATGAGCATTTTGAGGGCGAGCTGCGCGCTCCCCTCCGGCCACAGCCGGTCGCCGGAAAGCACACCGATGGTATGGCGCAACGCAGTGATGGCATCGCCGTCGGGCGCCTGTTTGCGTGTCTCATACCTTTCCCCCTCGTCGACATTGTTGTAATGCCACGTTTTGGAATAGGCGTATTCCGGGGTGTGGCTCGCATTGTCGAGCCAGTTTGCCCAATATACCATGCTGCGCCCCTCGAGAAGGGAGTCTACAGCCGCGGCAGCTTTGGGCGTAAGATGTTTTTCCGCCACAAAACATGTGACGTCGTGCCCTTTCTGGCTCCATCCGTAAGCATTCATCACTGCGAGGAGCCCTGCGAGAAATATCGCACAGCGCCGCATGCCGGCACCGGCGGCAGCTATCGAACCATACATATCTGTCAGCTTCATCATAATCGTTTTAGAGGATAACGGAGCAAAGATACGGATTTTTCTTCTGGCGCCGGGAAAATAAAATTTCAAAAAACTTGCAATCTCCGGGAAAACTTTCGTACCTTTGCATCTGCAAAATAC
>CADFRV010000284.1 GCA_902836725.1 Muribaculaceae bacterium | reverse complement strand
GTACATAATACCCTCAGAGAATATTTTTTTAAGAAGCAATTTCCTGTGACGAAGCCATATAAAGATTACGCTGATTTCCTCGCGGAATATTTCCCGGGAAAAATGCAGAAACTTACCGTTGATGCCGGATTCAGCTGTCCCAACCGCGACGGCACTGTAGGGCGTGGAGGGTGCACTTATTGCAACAATGCGTCGTTTTCCCCTCTCGGACATATAAAGCGTGCATCGGTATCCGAACAGCTCGAGGCAGGTAAACATTTTTTCGGCAGGAAATATCCAGATATGCGTTATCTGGCATATTTTCAGAGTTATACGAGTACTCACGGCGACAGGGATAAACTCATGTCGCTATACAGTGAGGCTTTGGGAGTGGATATGGTCGACGGTCTTGTGATAGGGACACGCCCCGATTGTGTGGATGCCGGTCTTCTTGACCTTCTCGCACATCTCGGAAAGCCTGTATTCATGGAATATGGCGCTGAAAGTTCGCACAACAGCACACTCGAGGCTGTAAACCGTTGTCATACATGGGAACAGACTGTGGAGGCAGTGCGCATGACAGTGGAAGCCGGTCTGCCTGCCGGTCTGCATTTCATCATGGGGCTGCCCGGGGAGACAACTGAAATGATGCTCGATACAGTAGGGCGTGCAGCTGCATTGCCGTTGTCGACACTGAAATTCCATCAGCTGCAGATCATCAGAGGCACGCGCATGGCGCGTGATATTGCAGCGGGGGAAGATATCGGTGTCACTTTGTTTACTGTCGATGAATATATCTCACTTTGCGGCCGCATTGTCGGGATTATCAAATCGCACAACCCATCGATAGCCATAGAGCGCTTTACCTCCTCAGCTCCGTCAGATCTTCTCATCGCTCCCCGCTGGGGCATAAAGAACTACCAGTTTACCAACCTCCTTCACCGAACCCTCCTCTGACGGATATATGAACAAAAAAATCGCCGTGTCGGCTGACACAGCGATTTTTTTGATATTATGTGAGGATTATTTCTCGAACTTCTTTACGATGACTGTGGCGTTGTGGCCACCGAAACCGAATGAGTTGCTGAGGGCTGCGCGTACCGGACGCTCCTGAGCCTTGTTGAAGGTGAAGTTGAGGCTGTAATCGATTTCCTCGTCTTCGTCACCCTCTTCATGGTTGATGGTGGGGGGAACGATGTTGTCGCGGACAGCCAGTGTGCAGAACATCGCTTCCATAGCACCGGTGGCACCGAGCAGGTGGCCTGTCATAGACTTGGTGGAGCTGATATTGATGCCCTTTACGCTGTCGCCGAATACTTCCTGAATGGCTTTTACTTCGGAGATATCGCCTACGGGGGTAGATGTGCCATGCACATTGATGTAATCGATATCCTCGGGTTTCATGTTGGCATCCTCCAGGGCGTTCTGCATGGAGAGGATGGCACCGAGACCTTCGGGATGTGTGGCGGTGAGGTGGTAAGCGTCGGCAGACATGCCTCCGCCTGCTACTTCTGCATATATCTTGGCTCCGCGTGCGATAGCGTGCTCGAGTTCCTCAAGAATAAGAACTGTGGATCCTTCGCCGATCACGAATCCGTCGCGGCTCTTGCTGAACGGACGTGAGGCTGTCTCGGGTGAATCGTTGCGGGTGGAAAGAGCGTGCATCGAGTTGAAACCTCCCACGCCTGCGGGGTAAACCGCTGCTTCGGCACCGCCTGTAACCATTACGTCGGCTTTGCCGAGACGGATGAGGTTGAAGGCGTCGATGATCGCGTTGTTTGACGAAGCGCATGCTGAAACCACACCGAAGTTGGGGCCATGATAGGCATATTCCATCGAGATGTGTCCGGATGCGATGTCGGCGATCATCTTGGGGATGAAGAAGGGGTTGTATTTAGGGCCTGTAGAGGCGTTCATTGCATAATATCCGGCTTCCTCCTCAAAAGTGTGGAGGCCGCCGATGCCAGCTGCCACAATTACTCCAACGCGGTTGCGGTTGAGGTTCTCCTCCTTTTCGATGCCGGAATCTTCCACAGCCTGGCGGGCTGCCACGATGGCATATTGTGCGTAGAGGTCAAGCTGACGCAGTTTCTTACGGTCGAAGTGGTCGGCTGCATTGAAGCCTTTTACCTCACACGCAAACTGGGTTTTGAACAGCGAAGCGTCGAAATGTGTAATAGGACCGGCTCCGCTTACGCCTTTGATTGCGTTTTCCCATGTAGTGGTAACGTCGTTACCGAGCGGGGTTATGGCGCCGAGACCTGTTATGACTACTCTTTTAAGTTCCATGTTGTGTCAGTAGTGTGATAGAAAGTGACGTCGAAATGTCGGGTAGGAGAGGTGTCGTTATCCCTGGGGCGCGTCCCGTGTGGCGGTTTGCTTTGCTCCTCGGGATTAACTAAAAGTAGCCCCGGATTTACCGGGGCTTATGGGGTTGTTTCGTGCTTGAAGTGCGAGGATTATTTCTCGGCAGCTTCGATGTAAGCGATAGCGTCGCCAACGGTAGCGATACCTTCAGCC
>CADFRV010000283.1 GCA_902836725.1 Muribaculaceae bacterium | reverse complement strand
AGGCCAATTTCGAGCTTTTTGTCGGTCACGATGCCCGCATCGCTCCCTCCTCAAAGCTCAAAATTGCCTCTAAAATAGCTCGTTAGCGTTTAATATCTATTATTAAACACCCTCTTAAGCATTCAAAGCATATCCAAATTCATGGAGGAGGGTTGCCCTATTTTGCGTCAGTCAAGTTTGAGCACAGCGAGGAATGCTTTCTGCGGCACCTGCACGGAGCCGATCTGCTTCATGCGTTTCTTGCCCGCCTTCTGTTTTTCGAGCAGTTTTCGCTTACGTGAAACGTCGCCGCCGTAACACTTGGCGGTCACATCCTTGCGCACTGCCTTGATGGTCTCGCGTGCTATGATCTTGGCGCCGATGGCGGCCTGTACGGCGATATCAAACTGGTGGCGCGGGATAAGCTCCTTGAGTTTCTCGCACATTTTCCTGCCGAAAGCCACAGCGTTGTCGGCATGGGTGAGGGTGGAGAGGGCGTCGACGCTCTCGCCGTTCAGAAGCATGTCGAGTTTCACGAGGCGGGAATCGCGGAAGTCGTGGAGATGATAGTCAAACGAGGCATATCCTTTGGAAATGGATTTCAGCTTGTCATAGAAGTCTATCACTATCTCACCCAGAGGGATATCGAAGGTCAGCTCCACACGGTTGCCGGAAATGAACTCCTGTTTTATCAGTTCGCCACGCTTACCGAGGCACAGCGTCATTATAGGGCCGATAAAATCGGTGGTGGTGATGATCGACGAGCGTATGTATGGCTCCTCAATATGGTCAATCAGCGTCACTTCCGGCAATCCCGACGGATTGTGCACCTCGGTAACGCCACCTTTCTTGTCATATACCTTGTAAGACACGTTGGGCACCGTAGTGATCACCTCCATATTGAATTCACGGCTAAGACGCTCCTGTATGATCTCCATATGAAGCAATCCGAGGAAACCGCAGCGGAATCCGAAACCGAGCGCCATCGACGACTCCGGCTGGAAAGTGAGGGAGGCATCGTTGAGCTGCAGTTTTTCCAGCGACGATCGCAGGTTCTCGAAGTCTTCGGTCTCGATGGGATAGACGCCGGCAAACACCATCGGTTTTACCTCCTCGAACCCTTCGATGGCGGGAGCGGGACGCCCCACATGGGTTATGGTATCGCCTACTTTTACCTCCCTTGAGGTCTTGATACCTGAGATTATATAACCCACATTGCCTGCCGACAGCTCCTGGCGCGGCACAAGATCGAGCTTGAGCACACCGATCTCGTCGGCATGGTATTCCTTGCCTGTAGACACGAATTTCACAAAATCGTCTTTGCGTATCGTGCCGTTGACAATCTTGAAATATGCGATGATGCCACGGAAGGGATTGAACACGGAGTCGAAAATGAGCGCCTGCAGGGGGGCTTCCGGGTCACCGGCCGGTGCCGGTACGCGCTCTATGATGGCTTTCAGTATCTCCTCCACACCCTCGCCGGTCTTTCCTGACGCGCGTATTATCTCCTCGCGCTTGCACCCGAGAAGATCCACGATCTGGTCCTCCACCTCATCGGGCTTCGCACTCTCCAGATCCACCTTGTTGATGACCGGTATGATCTCCAGGTCGGAATCTATGGCCATATACAGGTTGGATATCGTCTGCGCCTGTATGCCCTGTGTGGCATCCACTATAAGGAGCGCACCCTCGCACGCGGCGATAGAACGCGACACCTCGTAAGAGAAGTCCACGTGTCCCGGAGTATCGATCAGGTTAAGCACATAGTGCTCCCCTTCGAATGAATAGTCCATCTGGATGGCATGGCTTTTGATGGTAATGCCACGTTCACGCTCCAGATCCATATCGTCAAGCACCTGCGCCTGCAGGTCTTTGCCGGCTACGGTTTTGGTATATTCAAGGAGACGGTCGGCAAGTGTACTTTTGCCGTGGTCGATATGCGCGATGATGCAGAAATTCCTTATATTCTTCATTTGGAAACAGTCAAATAAGTGTAACAGCGGTCAAGCCACATTATGGATCGCGTCGGGCGCCACTGTTTCAGAGGTGCAAAGATACGAAAAAAACCGGAAACTGCATGGTATCCGGTTTTTACTGATATATCGTGCATCCGCCACGATAGGTTTCCGTCGGATCCGCCCGTATCAGAAGGGAAGATCGTCGGTAGCGGCGGGTTCCGAGACGCCGGGGAATGGCGAGGGGGCGGCAGGAGCTGCCGGAGCCGTCATAGGGGTGGGGAAAGCACCGGCGGCCTGCATGTCGGCGGGCATACCGGCTGCTGCGGGCTCAGACTTCCATCCGCGGATACTTGTGTACCAGCGGCCGTTGAATTCACGGCTCTCTATGTCGAAACTCAGTTTGATCACATCTCCCACATTGAGAGGGAACTGATCGGCACGCTCCCCGAAGAAGTCGAAATGCACTTTCTTGGGATAAGTTTCCTGTGTTTCAAGCACATATTCACGTTTTTTCCAGGCATTGCCGCTCTTGGATATGCCAGACATCTCGGGGAGAGCCAGTATGATTTTTCCGGTGATTTCCATTATTGT
>CADFRV010000282.1 GCA_902836725.1 Muribaculaceae bacterium | reverse complement strand
GCTCATGATATCAAAGATACCGGCGACCATCTGACGCTTCGGTACTGAGAACGTATAGCGCGGATTAAGCACCGCAAAACGGGGCATAAGTTCTTCGCCGAACACCTTGCCGATTTTCATTCTTGTTTCCTGATTGGTGATTACCGAGCCGCCGTTCATCTCCGATCCGGTGCCTGCCATAGTCAGCACAGCACCGATAGGGATAATCTTCTGTTCAGGCGCCGGATCAGCCTGTTCTACCCAGAAATGCTGCCATGCGTCACCGTCATAACCAGCAGAGGCGCTTACAGCTTTGGCATAGTCGATTGTGGAACCTCCGCCGACAGCCAGAATGAAATCGATGTTGTTGCTACGGACTATTTCCACACCCTCTTTCATTTTGGCAAGAGTAGGATTGGGCATCACGCCTGAAAGCTCCACAACCTCCTTTTCTGCCTCATTGAGAGCTGCCATCACATCGTCGTAAATCCCGTTGCGTTTGATCGAACCTCCTCCGTATGCAAGAAGGACCTTTTTACCGAATCCGCGCAACGCAGCCACAAGATTTTTCTATGCCTCATCACCGAAATACAGTTTCGTCGGGTTAGAATATATAAAGTTTCCTAACATAAAATTACAGGTATTAAGTTATTTAGTTATTTAGTCATTTTCACATAAGACCGTCTGAGATCCATTTAATCATCCCATCCGGGTATCAAAGCAAGCGGTTTGTTTGTATTCAAGTCATTCATTAGCGATCTGATTTATATTGCAAATTTAACATGAAGGCGACGATTATTCCTACCGATTTACCGCCGATTATTACCATTTTCCTTTTTTCACACGAAAGTACATGATGCGGTTGGCCGATTTGAATTTATATCGTATCTTTATGACAGGTCTGGTGACCGTGAGACAGGGAGCACTAACCTAATGCACATTTTCAATGTTACTTCAGATGAATAAAATCATAAAACTATTGATTATCACAATTTTGCTGCCATTATGCACTTTCAAGGCCGCGTGTAAACAGAATACGCTGAAAGTACTGCAATTGAATTTATGGGTATTAGGGGAAAATGTGCCGGATGGACTGAAAGGAATTGTGGATATAATTGACCAGACAGACCCGGATATCGCTCTGTTTTGTGAGATAGCCGGCCATAATGAAGAAAATTTCATGAACTATCTTGCCACTGAATTGAAAAAGAGAGGCAAGGTGTATTATGGAGAGAATCTGAGACAGACGATGGGCGTATTGTCAAAGCTCAGAATAGAAGAAGCAAGCCCATGCTTCACGCTTGAAGACAAATCGAGACCCAATCCTGTATGCAAGGCAACAATCAGAATCGGTCAGAGAAAATTAGTCGCATATTCCGTGCATTGGGACTGGACACATTATGAATGTTATCAACCCAGAGGCTACAGCGGTACTACATGGCAAAAATTACCACACCAGGTCAGCGATGTAGACTCCATATTGACGGCCAACAGGCTATCCTTCCGCGACGAAGGCGTAAAAGCCCTGTTGGATGACGCCGCAAAAGAAATAAAACAAGGGAGCCTGGTCATATTGGGAGGCGATTTCAATGAACCGTCACATCTCGATTGGCAGGAAAACACCAGAAACATGAGAGACCATAACGGCCTGATCATAAACTGGGACTGTTCCATGCTTTTATCTGAGGCCGGATTCAAGGACGCATACCGCGAAATATATCCCGATGCGGTGACACATCCGGGCTTCACATTTCCTGCCGGGAACAAAGATACGGATCTGGGCAAACTCGTCTGGTTACCGGACATGGACGAAAGAGACCGCATTGACTTTATTTACTATTACCCGGATCCGTCGCTGATGTTAGACAGCGCTGTTATTGTAGGCCCATCCGAGGATATACTGAGAGGTGAAATTGTCGGGAACGCCTCTAAAGACCCATTTATAGAACCGACAGGAATATGGCCAAGCGACCATAAGGGTATTCTCAGTACGTTTATAATTTCTGACAGTCAGTAATATGCGCACCCCGGCAAAACACCTGATTTTGCCGGGGCGCGGTTTGTCTGCATAAATTAGACAGACCCTTTCAGATTGTCAGATAAACAGACACACAGGGATCATGCCGGCGTCCATTTACAGCGGACAGGCGACACAATGGCGCCCTCCTTTTTCAACTGCGCGAACACCTTGTCAACCACCTTGCGGTCAAGGCCGGTCAACTCGGCCACCTTGCCGGCATTCAGCGGTTCGCCCGCCTTGCGCATTGCCTCAAGAACAACATTTTTTTCATCCATAATTCTATAATTTGATTAAATACCAAGTTCCTCGATTATAACACCCCGCCCAAAAGAATAGTTCCGCCAACCGCAAATCTCTATCAGCAGTTGCCTACCGCAGCCCACTTCCACAAATTTAACCATATTTGATTACAAACGAATTAGCAATGTACGGTACAAATATGAGATTTCAAGTTCATAGGAATGACATCGGTTACTTTGTCGTTTTGAGTCTCATCTTGTTTCTTCCCATTCCTTTTTAACTCGCTCGACTTCCGCTATCAAC
>CADFRV010000281.1 GCA_902836725.1 Muribaculaceae bacterium | reverse complement strand
AGATCAGTCAATAAACAGTAATAAAACTTCTTACCATGAGCAAGAACAACATACTTCATATACCATATAATCCCACCTTCGACGCAATGAAAATGGAAGAGGTGGTAAATGCTCTTGAAGAATGTGGCGCGCGCTTTTCGGTCGAGTCTCTAAACTGGCCCGACCGCTTTCCCTACCGTCCTCTGACCGTAGTTACGGCAGCTCATTCAAACCGGCATCTTTATATCGATTTTCTTGTGAGGTGCAATTATCTGCGTGCTGTGAATTTTACCGATAATTCCCCTGTGAGCGAGGACTCTTGTGTGGAGTTTTATGTATCTCCCGATCCGAAGGAGGAGGCCTACTGGGTGTTCGAACTGAACTGTGTGGGCACTATCAACGCAGCTTTCTGTACGGCAAAGGGGGAGTGCACTCCGCTCTCTCCCGATTTTCTCAAGCAGATAAAGCGATACACCTCCGTGGGTACACGGCCTTTCCAGGAGGTGGAGGGTTCGTTCATATGGAATGTGGCCATGGCGATACCTATGGAATTGCTCGGCAGCGAATACAATGGCAAACCCATACACATGAAAGGCAATTTCAACAAGTGCGCGTCCGCCACATCACAGCCGCATTATCTAAGCTGGGTGCCCATCCGTACCGCCTCTCCCGATTTCCATCAGCCTGAATTTTTCGGAGACATCATTCTTGACTGATCCTGTAACAGCAAACGGTCTTAGGCGGCGCTGCTCTGTCAGTCGTCGCCTTGACAGCTTACCTTAATATTTTTTAATTACTTATCCATGGATAACATAACGCTTGCCAAAAATAAAGTGGTGAGATTTCTGGGCAAGGACCCGAAGATGTTCACCCGTGCCGACATCATCTCTTTCATTGAGCAGAACGGCATAGAGATGGTCAATTTCATGTATCCCGCCGGTGACGGACGGCTCAAGACATTGAATTTCGTAATAAATAACCGGAGATATCTGGAAACAATACTCGTTTCAGGAGAGAGGGTCGACGGATCGAGCCTGTTCCCCTTCATAGAGGCCGGAAACAGTGACCTTTATGTGATCCCTCGCTACAGCACTGCTTTTGTGGATCCTTTTGCCGAGATCCCCACGCTCGTAATGCTGTGCACATTTTTCAACAAAGAGGGGGAGCCTTTGGCCGAATCGCCCGAGCAGACCCTGGCCAAGGCATGCGATGCATTCCACCATGCCACAGGACTGCAGTTTGAGGCCATGGGTGAGCTGGAATATTATGTGATAGCTCCCGACGACGGCACTTTCCCCGCTACCGATCAGAAAGGTTACCACGAGTCGGCTCCTTTTGCCAAGTTCAACAGGTTCCGTGCGAAGTGCATGCAGTATATCGCGCAGACAGGCGGACAGATAAAATATGGCCATTCGGAGGTGGGGAATTTCACTATTGACGGCATGGTGTATGAGCAGAACGAAATAGAGTTTCTCCCGGTGCCTGCCCTTGAGGCCGCCGATCAGCTCATGCTTGCCAAATGGGTGATAAGGAATCTCGCAAGCGAGGAGGGGCTTAATGTAACCTTCGCCCCGAAGATAACGACAGGAAAGGCGGGGTCGGGACTGCATGTGCACATGCGTCTGACACGCGACGGGAAAAATGTCATGCTTGATCCTGACCGCCGCCTGAGCAGTGAGGCCCATCGCCTTATCGCCGGTCTGATGGAGCTTGCGCCGAGTATTACGGCGTTCGGAAACACCAATCCTACGAGTTATTTCCGCCTCGTTCCGCATCAGGAGGCACCCACAAACGTATGTTGGGGCGACCGCAACCGCTCGGTGCTTGTAAGGGTGCCGCTCGGATGGACTGCCGATTGCGATATGAGTGTGCTTGCAAACCCGCTTGAGACTCCATCGGGGTTTGATGCCTCGCAGAAGCAGACTGTGGAGATACGTTCAGCCGACGGGTCAGCCGACATTTATCTGTTGCTTGCCGCTCTGGCTGTGGCCGCGCGCCGCGGGTTCGAGAACCCCGATGCTGAGAAACTTGCCTGTGACACCTATGTCGATGTAAATATCCATAGCGAGGAAAACAAGGCCAAAGCCGCGCGTCTGGCACATCTGCCCGCAAATTGTGCCGAGAGCGCCGATGCTCTTGAGAGCCAGAAAGAAATTTATGAGGCCGGCGGCATCTTCCCGACGTCGATGCTGACGGGGCTTATGAACCGCCTGCGTAATTTCAACGACCGCACTCTCGCCGCTGACGCACGCAAGGACCATGATCTCATGAAGCGGCTTGTCGGCCGTTATTTCCATTGTGGATAAGCAACTTGACACCGCTGTAATGCGCCCTGGGGCTATTGTGTGAGGTGTGTTGCCATCAATGCCATCAATTTTCGGACAAAAAAATGTGTATGAAAAATGCATTTTTTTTGTCCGAAAATTTTGTCAGTTCAAAAATAGTCCTTACCTTTGCAGTGTTGAAAAACGAAAGACATTTCGGACTTCAACATAGAGCAAATTTTCATAATGGCGATTTAGTGTAGTGGCCTAGCACGCCACCCTCTCACGGTGGAGACCCGGGTT
>CADFRV010000280.1 GCA_902836725.1 Muribaculaceae bacterium | reverse complement strand
ATCTATTAGGCCAGATTGCCTATTTCATCCAGATTCTTCTGAATGTCGTTGTCGGTCAATTCATAATTTTGCAAGTCACCGGCCAGGTATTTGTCGTACGACGCCATATCGATGAGGCCATGACCGGACAGGTTGAACAGGATAACTTTTTCTTCACCCGTTTCCTTGCATTTATTCGCTTCGCGGATGGTGGCTGCAATGGCGTGGCAAGATTCCGGCGCGGGAATGATACCTTCCACTTGTGCGAACAGGCAGCCCGCCTCGAACGATTCGAGTTGCTTGATGTCCATTGCTTCCATATATCCGTCTTTCAACAGTTGTGATACGATGACACCTGCGCCGTGTTAACGCAGACCGCCGGCGTGAATGTTGGCGGGAGCGAAGTTATGTCCCAGTGTAAACATCGGCAGCAACGGAGTATACCCGGCTTCATCGCCGAAGTCATATTGGAATTTACCGCGTGTCAGCTTCGGACAGGAGGCCGGTTCGGCGGCGACGAAACGTGTTTTCTTTCCTTCAAGAATGGTATGGCGCATGAATGGGAATGCGATACCGCCGAAATTGGAACCGCCGCCAAAGCACGCGATAACCGTGTCGGGATATTCACCGGCCATTTCCATCTGTTTCTCGGCTTCCAGTCCGATTACAGTCTGATGCAGGGTGACGTGGCTCAATACGGAACCGAGTGTATATTTACAGTTGGGAGTGGTGCGTGCCAGTTCGATAGCCTCGGAAATAGCCGTACCCAATGAACCCTGATGATTGGGGTGGGCGGTCAGAATATCTTTCCCGGCACGGGTAGACATGGACGGTGAAGGAGTAACCTGCGCACCGAATGTTTGCATGATGCTGCGGCGGTAAGGCTTTTGCTCATAGCTGATTTTTACCTGATAGACAGCAGCTTCCAGACCGAAGAGGCGGGCGGCATAGGCCAGTGAGGCTCCCCATTGCCCGGCTCCGGTTTCGGTAGTGACATTCGTCACGCCCTCTTGCTTGCAGTAGTAAGCCTGCGGTATGGCGGAGTTCAGTTTGTGAGAACCCATGGGGCTGACACTCTCGTTCTTGAAGTAGATATGTGCCGGTGTGCCGAGTGCTTTTTCCAGTCCGTAGGCGCGTACCAGCGGAGTGCTTCGGTAGTATTTATACATTTCGCGCACCTGTTCGGGAATTTCAATCCACGCATCTGCCTGATTGAGCTCCTGGCGGCAAAGTTCTTTTGCGAAAATGGGATACAAATCTTCCGCTTTCAACGGTTGCTTGGTAGCGGGATTAAGCGGCGGCATGGGTTTGGTTACCATATCGGCTTGTATATTATACCAGTAACGTGGAATTTCGTCTTCCGGAAGAATGAATCTTTTTGTTTTGTTGCTCATAGTGGTTATAAATTAAAAGTGATTCTGTGTCCAAATGTAGCTATTATTTTTAAACCAATTTCTTTTTTCCATTGTTTTTTGTTTATGAAGGTAGATTTGTCTAAGTTTGCCACGTCTCATCAATCGGTGTATTTATGAAGATTTATCATAAGTTTCTTTTGTATCAAAATAAGTGGATTCATCCTTATGTACGTGTGGCGTTGGGGGTGATGACGACCCTGACCTACCTGGCATCCATCCTGTTGATTGTCGGTTTGGTGTATGAACATGGATTTACAATTTCGGTTGCGGAAGCTCACCAGTTGCAACGTCTGTATCATGGAGTGTGGATTGTCTTTCTGAGCGATATATCCTTGCGTATCGCATTGGAATATAAAGATACGAGGCAGACCTTTAGCAAGCTGACGTGGATATTGACTTTCCTGCTTTATCTGACGCTGGTTCCGGTAGTTTTTCATCGTCCGGAGGTGGAAGGGGCCATACAGGCTGTCTGGGATTTTCTGAACGGCAGGATATATCATCTCGCGTTGCTGCTGATGCTTTCTTTCCTGAATCTGTCTTATGGCTTGGTACGCTTGCTGGGGCGACGGACAAATCCTTCGCTTATTCTGGCAGTCAGTTTTCTCATTATCATACTCATCGGGACGGGATTGCTGATGCTTCCCCGTTCTACGGTGGCGGGCATCTCGTGGGTGGATTCGCTGTTTATTTCCACCAGTGCGGTGTGTGTGACGGGGCTTACCTCGGTGGATGTGGCATCCACCTTTACGACGACGGGCTTTGTAATCATCATCCTGCTGATTCAGATTGGCGGTTTGGGAGTAATGACGCTGACGAGCTTCTTTGCAATGTTCTTTATGGGGAATACTTCGCTGTACAATCAGTTGGTGGTGCGTGATATGGTCAGTTCCAATTCATTGAATTCATTGCTGTCCACACTGGTCTATATCCTCGGATTTACATTGGCGATAGAGGGGGCGGGCATGCTCGCTATTTGGAGCGATATTCACGGCACGATGGGGATGGATATACACGAGGAATTGGCTTTCCCGGCTTTCCACTCCATATCGGCGTTCTGTAACGCCGGTTTTTCCACATTACCGGGCAATTTGGGCAATCCGCTGCTGATGTCAGGCCATAATCCGTTCTATATATACATCTCTTTATTGATTATTCTTGGCGGTATCGGTTTTCCGATATTGGTGAATTTCAAGGATATCATCCTTTACCATATACGCCGTTTCTGGAGATTTCTGCGTACGTGGGAGTGGGAC
>CADFRV010000279.1 GCA_902836725.1 Muribaculaceae bacterium | reverse complement strand
TTTTGTCTCTGGATTATCAGGCGGGCATGTCGGGCAGTTTCCAACCGTCGCGGTAGGTGTGCTTGATAAGCTCGTTGGCGAACTGCTGCGCGTTCACGGGATCTGTCCAGGTCTTGTCGAAAGTGGGGTGTCCGTTGTGGATGGTGAAACCGTCCTTGATTACAGTGCGGAGTGTCTCGTCGTCGCCGATGTTGGTGAAGCGCATGTTCTCGCCGTCCCATTCGAGGGTCTTGTTGAGACCCTGCAGACGCACTGCGAGCACACCCATGGCTACCATTTCGTTGAACGGTCCTGCTTCCGAGAAGTCGGATGTACATTTCACGCGGTTCTCTTTGCTCTCCTTGCAGGCACGTACCCAGTCCATCTCGTGAGATGTGGGGACACGGCGGCAGATTTTGGGAGCGTCGGGCTTGCGGCCTGAGAGGAGGAACGGGTTCTGGCCGTAGCATCCGCATACCAGAGTGTCTTTTGTGCCGTGGAAAATGGTGAGACCTCCACCTTCGCGCATGAGCGACATTCCCTGGGGGAAACCTTCGGGACGGTCGGGCATCATGCCGCCGTCATACCAGTGTACCTCAACTTCGGGCATGGCCACTTTGGGCATGTTCTCGCGGGCGGGGAACACCAGTTTCACATGCTGTGCCTGCGGTGCGCAAGCGTTGAGCAGCAGTGTGGAGGAGCCTTCGGCCAGGATAGGATATTTGAGTTTCAGGGCCTTGAAGGGCTGATGCAGGATGTGGCATGCCATGTCGCCGAGGGCGCCTGTGCCGTAATCCCACCATCCGCGCCAGTTCCAGGGCTGATAGATGGAGTTGTAGGGGTTCAGTTTGGCGGGGCCTGTGAAGAGATCCCAGTTGAGGTTCTTCGGAATTTTGTCAACCTTTTCGGGCGCGTTCAGACCCTGGGGCCAGATAGGACGGTCGGTAGCGCATTCTACCTTTGTCACGTCGCCGATCTCGCCGTTCCAGATCCAGTCGCATACGAGGTTTGTGCCCTCTCCCGATGCGCCCTGGTTACCCATCTGTGTGGCTACGCCGGTCGATTCTGCCAGCTTGGTGAGCAGACGGGACTCGTATACCGAGTGGGTAAGGGGTTTCTGCACATATACGTGCTTGCCGAGGGTCATGGCGTCGGCAGTGATGATGGCGTGGGTATGGTCGGGGGTAGCGACGATCACAGCGTCGATATCCTTGCCCATCTCGTCGAGCATGCGGCGGTAGTCCCAGTAGCGTTTTGCCTTGGGGAATTCGTCGAATACGCCTTTGGCGTAATCCCAGTTCACGTCGCAGAGAGCCACAATGTTTTCAGTGTCTTTTACGGCGTTGATGTTGGAGTGGCCCATGCCGCCGATACCGGCAACTGCTATGTTCAGTTTGTCGCTCGGAGCTGTATGGCCGAAACTCTTGCCTAACACTGTGTTGGGAACCACTGCAAGACCGATAGCCGCTGTAGCTCCGGACTTGAGAAATTGTCTTCTTGAGATTTCTCCTGACATATGGTTTAGTTCTTTAAGGTGAAAATGATAGTTTATTAAAGTTGTTTTTGCTCTTGAATGCGTGGAGACAGAGGGGCTTGCGGGGATGGAGAGACGCTTATTTCTTGTTCTCTTCCGGAGTGCCGGCGCCTTCTATGTCTTTTTCGATGTTGTTGATGCCCTCTTTGAACGAGCGCACGCCTTTGCCGATGCCCTTCATCAGTTCGGGTATCTTTTTACCGCCGAAAAGCAGCAGCACGATAAGGCATATGACGATGATTTCGCCGGCACCGAGGTTTCCGAGAAAAAGGAGTGGATTAGTCATAATTAAAAAAGTGTATATAAGTTTGTTGTTGATCAGTTTGTTTTAGCGGCGCGGACATCAGCGCGTGGTCTGTTTGTTGAGCAGGCCGTATCCGTCGTTCATTGAGTTGCGGCGCTTATGTATTGCGTCAAGCTCTTCTGAAGTGCCTTTGACCGGCATGTCGTGGGTGGCGGCGTCTTCGAGGCAATGCCATGCGAATTCCGACGCGATGGCTGAATCCCTGAACGACGGGAGGCGCTTGTCAGTTATGCCGCTTTCGATGGAGTCGGCCATTATTTCGATGAGGGTGCCTATGTTTTTGCCTCCGTAAGGCTTTTCTATGCGTTCTGTGCGGGTGACACCGTGGATCTCCACCACTGCGGTCTTGAAGTCGTGGGTCATGCGCATGATGCCTTTGGAACCGATTATGTCGATGTACGAGTTGTGGGTCTGCACGTCGGACAGCTGCCCGTATACATGCCCCTGTGTTATGTCGAATACCACGCCGTTCTGGAACGTGCCCTGGCACTGGAGCCACCACGGGTCTTTGTATGCCCACATGCGCACCGCCTGTGCGCGGTATGTCTTGTATTCCGAGTGGGCGAGCCAGCGGGCCACATCCACGTAATGCATGCCGCAGTCATGGAAGGCGGGCCCTTCCGCCTCATGCCCTTCACCGGGGGAAAGCCCCGGGGTCATGTGGCATATTCGGATTATGGCGAGTTCGCCGAGTTCGCCTGATTTTATGCAGTCGTCGATGGTTTTGAGATACCATGAGTTGCGTATGTAGAGGTTGACGGCGGAGATTATAGGAGCTGACTCCACTGCTTCCACCGCTTTCCATTCGTTAGCCGGGGTGTCGGCGATAGGTTTCTCGGCTATTATATGTTTGCGGGCAG
>CADFRV010000278.1 GCA_902836725.1 Muribaculaceae bacterium | reverse complement strand
AACAATCCGAGCGCTAGTGTTGCAAGATATGTCACTCCGAACGTGAGAAATCCTGTCTGGATGATCATTGATGCCGTATGGTGACCGGTATTGCTGATAAAATAATCAAGCCCGACCAGAAACATTATAAACACGAGACCTGCCAGAAGTGTCATACAGCCGTCGAGCCACGTTGGCATATTTCTTATCTCGCTACCCTCGACAATGGTCTGAAGAATATAGGCATGTATCATGACACCCGGCATAAGACCCAGGGGTGTATTGTATTTGTCTCCACTATGCTCCACCGCACCCACCAATACAAAATTGCCGGCGATATTCTCGCGCGTAATCCCGTCATGTCTGACGACATCAAACACTGTGGGATAATAAGAGATGTAATGTTCACGCAGATCAACGACAGACTCGTCGCCGATCATTTTTGCCGGGAGACTGAGACAGATTGAGTCATTGAAACGTTCCGCCACACTGTATTTCGATACCGTTTCGGAAGTTCCATTGTTTTTAAGGTTCGCAAATCCCTCATAAAGATTCGCCACAGGAAAATAATCAGACTGTGCGCCCGAGAAATAGGAATGATGGATACGGGTAAAGGCCCCGAGCACATCATCGTATCCATACAGTTGGTTTACGAACACAACCTTGTCTTTTATCCGTGATATCGTAGCCGACAATATGCTATCGGTATATCGTTCCTGGGGCGCGCTGAAATCGAGATCCACCCCTATGCATCGGGGATCCATCAGGTAAACCGAATCCAGTATCTCTGCGATCCGGCGTCGGCTGGTAACATCACCTATATCCACGATGGAGATATAACCCGATTCCACAGGATCCTCAGTTGCCCCTCTTATAGCCTGCAGATAATCTATTGGAATAAGATCATCGTCGGCTTCGTTTCCAAAAAGGTTTTTCGGATCAGGCAGACGGGGTGCCCATACCGACGAAATAATGAACGTAAGTATTGAAATTGCCAACCAATCAAATTTTGTCTTCCAAATGCCATGGCAGATGTGTCGCGCACAGCTGCATAGCCATGAACAGATTTTATGCAATATAGTGATGAACTGCGACATATCTCAACAACTTACCGATGCAAATTTAAACAAAATACCTGGATGCGGCAACAGTGGCACGGGAGATTTGCCGGCACCTGCGACAGACCACACCCAATAGCTGTGTGGAGCATATGGCATCGCGGTACGACGACGGCAGCCATGAAGAAATGCCGGAAGGTGCTAAAATGGAGAATGTGACACAAAATTAACGGGGTTATTGAACGCAGGTGAGTTTTTTTTTGTATCTTTGCATGCAATAAATCGACAACGTACAGCATCTAAGATTTAAATATATGTCATCATTTATTGCAGACAGGGTACAGATGGATGGACTTACTTTCGACGATGTCCTCCTCATACCCGCTTACTCCGAGGTTCTCCCCCGCATGGTGGATCTCTCCACCAAGTTCTCACGCAACATCACTCTGAACGTGCCCCTTGTATCGGCAGCCATGGACACGGTGACCGAGGCAAAGATGGCTATCGCCATAGCACGCGAGGGAGGCATAGGCGTGATCCACAAAAACATGTCTATCGACGAACAGGCACGTCAGGTGCATGCCGTAAAACGCGCTGAGAACGGCATGATCTACGATCCTGTCACCATCCTGCGCGGCAGCACGGTGGCAGACGCCTTGAAAATGATGGAGGAATATCACATCGGCGGCATTCCTGTGGTTGACGAGAACAACATCCTTGTAGGCATTGTCACCAACCGCGACCTCCGTTTCGAGCGCGATCTCAGCCGTCCCGTGGACGAAGTGATGACTTCCGAGAATATAATCACCACATCGCAGAGCACCAACCTCGAGGAAGCTGCCGAAATCCTTCAGAGACATAAGATAGAGAAACTTCCCGTAGTCGATTCCGACAACCACCTCGTAGGGCTCGTGACCTACAAGGATATCACAAAAGCGAAAGACAAACCCAACGCCTGCAAGGACAAACTGGGACGTCTGCGTGTGGCTGCCGGCATAGGTGTGACAGCAGACTCCATGCAGCGCGCCGACGCTCTGGTAGCGGCCGGAGTTGACGCCCTGGTGATAGACACCGCACACGGCCACTCCAAAGGCGTAGTGGAGGTGTTGAAAGCTGTAAAAGCCAAATATCCCGAAATAGATGTAGTAGTCGGCAATATCGCCACAGGCGAGGCCGCCAAATATCTTGTGGAGAACGGCGCCGACGGCGTGAAAGTAGGCATAGGCCCCGGCTCCATATGCACCACCCGCATTATCGCAGGTGTCGGAGTGCCCCAGCTTTCCGCAGTATACGACGTTGCCAAAGCGCTTGAAGGCACAGGCGTGCCCCTGATCGCCGACGGCGGCATCCGTTACAGCGGCGATATCGTGAAAGCCCTCGCAGCAGGCGGATACTCAGTAATGCTCGGCGGAATGCTTGCCGGTGTGGAGGAGTCTCCCGGCGATACCATCATCTACAACGGAAGAAAATACAAATCATACCGCGGCATGGGTTCGCTCGAGGCAATGGAGAAAGGTTCAAAAGACCGTTATTTCCAGGCCAACGAGACAGATGCGAAAAAACTGGTTCCGGAAGGAATCGCCGCCCGTGTACCCTACAAGGGATCACTTTACGAAGTGGTATACCAGATGCTCGGCGGCCTGCGTGCCGGCATGGGCTACT
>CADFRV010000277.1 GCA_902836725.1 Muribaculaceae bacterium | reverse complement strand
AGCAGTACTCGAGATAACCGCCTCTTCCATCCGTTCCTCCCGCCACAGAGACGGGAAGAACGGATGATCCAACCGAAACAACGATTTTACCACAGACATAAGTTAGTCTACAATGAAACTGATCAACATATCGTCGCTCGCAGTGGCAACCTTGCTTGGAATGGGCATGCTTTCGTCATGCCACATCTACAACAAGTTCCACATGCCCGAGGACACCAACCTGACCAAAGAATATGTGGAGGCCAAAAACGCCGAGGCAGACTCCAAGGCGTTCGGCAACCTGCGTTGGGAAGAGGTATTCACCGATCCCCTGCTGCAGGACTACATAAACCGCGCCCTTGCCAACAACAGCAACCTGGACAATGCCAGGCTGAATGTGGAAGTGGCACGCGCCAATGTGCTTGGAGCACGCCTAAGCTACCTGCCGTCGGTAGTGATCAACGCCAACGGCGCCGGCGCATCCTACGCCAAGAGCGACATGAGCTGGACCTACACGATCCCCATGGCCATCAGCTGGGAGCTTGACGTGTTCGGAAAAATCCTCAACACAAAACGCTCCGCCGAAGCCGCCCTGCGCATGCAGACCGACTACGAGCAGGCCGTGCGTTCGCAGATAATAACCGGTGTGGCCACCTGCTACTATTCCATCGCCACCCTCAACGCGCAGCTCACCCTCTCCCGCGAGACAGCCGAGATATGGAAACAGAGCGTTGAGATCATGAAGGATTTCAAAGAAGCAGGCCGCGTAAACCAGGCCGCCGTAGTACAGAGCCAGGCCCAGTACTGGTCAATCCTGTCGTCGATCACCGACCTTGAAAGCGCTTTGGAGCAGGCCAACAGCTCCATGTCGCTGCTCCTCAACGAGATGCCCCAGACCTGGGCCATTCCCGCGAGCGCCCAGATGGAGATGCCCCGCATCCTGCGTGAAGGTGTGGCAATGCGTGAGCTGGCCATGCGTCCCGACGTACGCGCAGCAGAGGAGAGCCTTGCTGCAGCCTACTATACCACAAACTCGGCACGCGCCGCTTTCTACCCCTCCATCACTATCAGCTCCAACGGCGGTTTCACCAACCTTCTCGGTTCGTTCGTGAAGAACCCCGGCGACTGGTTCATACAGCTCGCAGGTCAGCTCACCGCTCCTCTCTTCCTCCGCGGCCAGAACATAGCACGCCTCAAGGGTGCCAAGGCCCAGCAGGAACAGGCCATGAACAACTTCGAACTTGCGCTCCTCAAAGCCGCCGGAGAAGTGAACGACTACTACGTGGCGCTTGAGAAGAGCATCGAGAAAACAGCCTACCTCACCGAGCAGGTCAAGAACCTGGAGGAAGCAGTGGAGGACACCAACCTGTTGCTGGCTTATGACGACCATACGACATATCTGGAAGTGCTTACCGCACAGTCAAGCCTTCTGAGCGCGCAGATGAGTCTCCTGAGCACCCAGCTCAACCGCGAACAGTCGCTTATCAACCTGTACCAGAGCCTCGGCGGAGGCCGATAAGTTTGTCGAACCTTAAATTACTTAGCTAATATGATCAGTCCGTTAGCCTACGTTGATCCGTCGGCCAAGCTCGGCGCCAACGTCACGATTCACCCCTTCGCATATATCGACAAGAATGTCGAGATCGGGGACGGGTGCGAGATAATGCCATATGCCTCCATCATAGCAGGCACACGCATGGGTAAGAACAACCGCATTTTCCAGGGCGCAATCATCGGCGCCGATCCGCAGGATTTCCGTTGGCACGGCGAGGCCACATTCTGCTATATCGGCGACAACAACACCATCCGCGAAAATGTGATAATCAACCGCGGCATACGCTCCGAAGGTGGCACCCGCATAGGCAACGACAACTTTATCATGGCCAAAAGCCACATCGGACATGATACAGAGATCCGCAACAAATGCGTGCTGGGCAACGGAGTGACCATGGCAGGTGACTGCACCATCGACGAATGCGTGATCCTGTCGTCAAACTGCATCGTGCACGAGGACTCCAAGATCGGCAAATGGACTCTTATAAAGGGAGGCTGCCGCATCGCAGGCAATGTGCCCCCCTATATCATCCTCGCCCACAATCCGGCGGCATACTACGGTGTGAACGCCTATGTGATGCGCAAGAACGGCTTCACCGACCAGCAGATCGACGATATCGCGAAGGCATACCGCAACGTTTACCAGAGCGGCATCTCGGTATACAACGCCCTGCAGCGCATAGAGGCAGACGTGGATCCCTCCGAGATACGCTCGGAGATCGTAAACTTCATCCGCGGCAACAACCTGCGCATAGTGGCGATCCCGGTGGATATGCTCGACTGATACAGCCGTCATAAAAATATCGCATATAAAACAGTGGCCGTTCAAAATTAATTGCTAATTTTGGACGGTCGCTTCTTTTATACACACAGCAGATGGAGGATCCCGTAGACTTCAGTCATTTGAAACAGCTTCTGGCACTCGAGGCAAAATATCGCCTGCGCCCGGAGATAATGGACAGATTCCTGGCCGGCGGGAGTCTGGTGACACTCGACACCTATGAGCCGATGATCGACGCCGGGGCCTACGATCCCAACATATACATAGTAAAGACCGGTCTGGTGCGGGGCACCTACCTTGACAAGAACATTGAGAAGACGGCGGGATTCGCCCTCCCCGGCACCCTGCTCATATCCTTCCACTGCTTTTACGGCCATGAGGAGTCCTATTACCGTTTCGAGGCATGCTGCCCGACGACAGTCG
>CADFRV010000276.1 GCA_902836725.1 Muribaculaceae bacterium | reverse complement strand
CTTCACTACCTCGGCGCGGTCTTCAAGCAGCGCGGCATGCTCCGCTTTGCTTTTCTCCATTTTCGTAAGATATTTCAACAGCTTTTTGCCAGGTTTGCCGGCACGTACCTGCGCCATCCACCTGTCAAGGGCGGCATCACCCTCCATGAGCCATATGAGCATGGCCTTTGTCCCGAAAACATTCAGCTGATCCTTTGTATCTGCCTTCCTGCCGGCACGCCTGTCGGTTTTCTCCTGCCGTATTTCAGCAGCAAGCTCCTCCTTTTCCTCCTGATCCTTGATGAATTTCAGCAAATGCATGCGGCTGAAAAGCCCCATATCGTTCTTAGAGGTGCATTCCGGGAACAGCAGTCCGTCGGTGATGCGGCGGTCTGCAAGGGCGATGGCATCGGTGTATGCCGTGTCGCGCCCGGGAGACTGCATCATGTCGTGCAGAAAGGCACGCACCGTGGCGGTCCATAGCTCTGTGCGCCCGCTGTATTCGGGAGCCCTGTCAGCCAGCAGCGTGTCCCCCTCCTGGGTAACCTCCACCCTATATCCGTTGGCCTGATAGCCCGAGAGGAAGACATCGATCTGCGAAAGTGCCTGATCTCTCCTCCCCTGCGTGGCGAGCAGACGCGCGTAGGCGATGGATGCGGGAGCATATCCCGGGAAAAGGTACATTGATTCGCCGAGGCAGTCGAGAGCCTTGCGCATTTCCTCAGCGCCGTGGTTCCAGTCGGGATCCTCCCATTCGAAAGCATAGAGATTCACAAGGTCGAAACGCTCCTCCATTCCTAACGGCACCCAACAGTCGGAACGCGCCGATTTCCTGGTAAGCGGCAGATAGAAATATTTCCATGTGGCCACCGGTATCCCGTTTTTCAGTGCGGGGTACCACTCCATTTTTTCCATAACACGGCGCAGCTCGGTCACCAGCAGTGGATGAGGCGTCTCGTCGGTCATCAGCTCAATCTCAATCACATGCCCGTCTACATCCACAAGCCCCATTATCTCCACCCCGAACCATTTCTGCATCCTCCATGCCTCGGGGGGATATCTGAAGTTCTTATTGGCGAAGCGTGTGACAGCGTCATCGATATTTCCAGTGAGAGAGGGCAACACGGCTTCCATGTCGGGATCCTCGCAAATATACACGTTTCCGGCCTGCACGGCGGCAACGCCACACAGCAGGGCCAGGCACACTAAAATCTTCCCGGCAACGTTTTTCATAATCAGCGACATATAGACATATAATAGAGCGTATAATCTGCAATTTACAAAAAAACAGTTTATCAACCGTCAAATTCCCACACTTTTAGCATTTTTAACTCGCCTCCGGGACAGAAACAAGGCGGTGTGCCAGAATCCGCATGGATTCTGACACACCGGCGTGTAACATTAGTTTTTTATTCCTTGGCGAAAGTGAAAGAGTCGATGTCGGCATAGCCGCCGGGAGTGGCGGTAGAGTAGCAGAAGAGAGCGAATTTATTGCCGGTGAAGTGTTTGGTGTTGAAAATCATATGGAACGGCTCTCCAATGGACTTCCAGGTACGCCCTTTGTCGGTGCTGTAGGAGAATGTGGCGGTATCGGTGGTAAAGTCGCACTGCATGCGCAAATCCACCTTGCTCCCTTTCAGAGGGATGCGCTCTTTCTCCTGGAGACGGTCGGTCATGGCCAGGAACAGCTTGCCCCCATCTTTTACCACTTCTATGGTGCCCGGTTCGGAGCAGAAAGCAGCCAGGCCGGCATGATCGCCGTCGTTGAGATGACTGGCGTCGATGCGTATGCTGCCTGTGCACTTCGGACCGAAAGTGCGCTGTGTGAGCGTATTGCGGGCGTCGAAAATATTGTCGACCACTTTGCCTGTGCGCAACCGCATCCACCCCTTGCGGTCGGTGAGCGACCAGAGTGTGTTGTCGGGATTGTGGTTCCACTGTCATGTGATGCCAAGCGTGGGATGCGAAAAGTCATCGCTGACAGTGAGAGCAGTGCGCTTGCCGCTGTCGGGAAGTGGATAAGCCATCACGGGTGACACCTTACCCTCGGCATTACCCAGAATGGGCCATCCGTCCTCCCAACGGCATTCGGTGAGCACAGGCACACGCCCCACAGCCTCATGGTCCTGGAAAAGCATGGCGTACCACCGGCCGTCGGGAAGGTCGAAGAAATTGCCCTGCGCCACGCCGTGACCGGGATAACCGAGGTCGTCGGAAAGAATCACCTTCATCTCATAAGGCCCGGTGACCTTGTCGGAGCGGAAGCATACCTGTGTGCGTATGCCACCGGCTGGCCACCAGATGAGCGTGAGATAATATTTATCGCCTATCTTGTAGAAATGTGTGCCTTCGAGCAGCCCTTTAGGCTCCCCCGGGATCAGCTCCACATCCACCCCCTCGGGGTCGATGGCCGAAAGGTCGTCGGTGAACTCTACAAGACGCACATGGCTGCCGCCGTAGGCCAGATAGAGATGTCCGTCGTCGAAAAGCAGTCCCGCGTCATGGTAATATTTATCCAGATCTGCCAGCTTGTGCCACGGCCCGGCGGGAGAATCGGCGCAATAAAGATAAGACCGGTTGCCGGTGCCGAAAAACACATAAAACTTACCCTCATGGTATTTCAGCGACGCGGCCCACTGCCCGCGGCTGTATACATTGCCGTTCTCAAGATAGTTGGCCGGGCTCTCGCGGATTTCGTCGAACACATAGCTCACTATATTCCAGTTCACAAGATCTGTGGAGTGCATAATGGGAGCACCAGGGGAATACTGGTTGGTGGTGGCGA
>CADFRV010000275.1 GCA_902836725.1 Muribaculaceae bacterium | reverse complement strand
GCCGGTGAATTCGCGGGTCATCTTCTTGTACCATCCGAACATGTAGCCTACCTCGCGTCCGCCAACGCCTATGTCGCCGGCGGGTACATCGGTCTCCGGGCCTATATGTCGGTAAAGTTCATTTACAAATGCCTGGCAGAAACGCATGATCTCCATGTCGCTCTTGCCTTTGGGGGAGAAGTCTGATCCTCCCTTCGCACCACCCATCGCGAGTGTTGTGAGTGAGTTTTTGAATGTTTGCTCGAATGCGAGGAATTTGAGTATGCTCAGGTTTACTGATGAATGAAAGCGTATGCCACCTTTGTACGGGCCGATGGCGTTGTTGTGCTGTACACGGTAGCCCATGTTGTTGCGGACGCGCCCGCTGTCATCGACCCAGGACACGCGGAATGTGTAGATTCGGTCTGGAATGCAGAGACGTTCCAGAAGGTTCACTCTCTCGAAGGCGGGGTATTGTGAATATACGTCCGCGATTGAATTTACTACCTCTTCCACAGCCTGAAGATATTCAGGTTCGTTGGGGAATCGTCCTTTTAAATCTTCGATAAACAGTTTTACGTCCATAGTTGATTTTGTACCTGTTGGAGTATATATGGTTGTTTGGTTTTCCTTAGTGCCGCCTGTGGCTTGTATGGAGAGGGAATGTGCAATCAAACCGCGCTTGCTTGTGGCAATATGCGCGTTGTTTTCTTAAATCGGGTGCAAAATTACAAAACTTTCTTTAATTTGCAAACTTTTTGCTAATTTAACTTGTCGCCGGTATAGATTTTCTCTACAGAATGATTAAGCCATAGGCCACAAGATGGGGAAAACCGCTGTGCGGGATTATGTAAATTCCACTCTTGTTACTATTTTTGTAATCTGAAAAACGATTTTATTGAAGCGAGATAATGGGAACTGACAGTGATGGTCATGTATGTAAATAAATAAAAAATAGAGTATGAAAAGTTTCAAGCAAAAAGCATGGATGCTTCCGCAGCCGGTGCTCATCATAGGCACATACAATGCCGACGGCACTCCCAATGCCATGAATGCCGCATGGGGCGGACAGTGGGATTATAATGAGATAATGATTTCGATGGGCGCGCATGCCACTACAGATAATCTGAACCGTAAAGGGGAGTTCACCGTGGCGTTCGCTACCAAAGATACCCTCGTGGCCTCCGATTATGTGGGTCTGGTCAGTGCGAAAAAGCAACCCGGCAAGATGGCCCGCACAGGGTGGGAGGCGCACAAGGCGGAAAACGTGGACGCGCCCATTTTCGACTGTTTCCCCATGGCGATGGAGTGCCGCATAAAAGAGAAACTCTATGAGTCTGAGACCGGTTTCTATATCGTAGCCGAAATTGTAAACATCGTATGCCGGGAGGAATATCTGGCTGAAGACGGCAAGCCTGACGTAGAGAAAATGCAGCTGATAACCTTCGATCCTGTCCATAACGGTTATATCGCGCTTGGCGAAAAGGTGGGCAACGCCTTCTCCGACGGCAATGCGCTGAAATGACCGCTGCCTCCCCTGCTGTCGTATGATTTGCTCCGCAATGAAAATTTGCTTACCTTTACGCTCACATATGGGCCCCGCCTCACTGCGGCGGCATAACATTTGAAATACTTTTAACTGATAATTGAATGAAAGAAGATACACAGGCGCCGCATGACGATGCGAAAGCGCCTAAAAATCAGCCCTCCGGCAAGAAAAACGGCGGAGGTGAGCGTAAGCAGCAGGATACCGCGCATGCGCCGGCGCAGCAGGGGGGAAGCGGATTGTTGCGCGTGGGGATCACACACGGCGATTTCAACGGTATCGGATATGAAGTGATACTCAAGGCTTTTGACGACAACCGCATGCTCGAACTCTGCACCCCCGTGGTTTACGGAAGCGCCAAGATAGCGGCCTTTTACAGAAAGGGACTGGAGCTGCAGGGTACCCCTGTGGTACAGATTGCGGAACCGGCCCAGGCGCGTGCCGACGCGTTGAACATAATCAACGTCATTGGGCAGGAGGCGCATATCTCACCTGGGGAATCGACAACCGAGGCCGGAGCGGCCGCTTTCGCCGCTCTGGAGCGGGCTGTAGCCGACCTGCGTGCCGGGGAGATCGACATTCTGGTGACCGCACCGATCAACAAGCATAACATACAGAGCGACCTCTTCTCTTTCCCCGGACATACCGAGTACCTTGAGGCGTCGGTGGGTGAGGGTGAGAAATCACTGATGATCCTTTGCAATGACAGTCTGCGTGTGGCGCTTGTCACCACCCACCTGCCTATCTCCAAAGTTCCGGCCGCCATCACAGAGGAGGCGGTGCTGGAAAAGCTCACGCTTTTCGAGAAATCGCTGAGAAAGGATTTCGGCATCGTGAAGCCGCGCATCGCTGTGCTTTCGCTTAATCCGCACGCCGGCGAGAACGGCCTTGTCGGATCGGAAGAGAAGGAGATCATCGCACCGGCAGTCGCAAAGGCATGGGATAACAAGATACAGGCTTTCGGCCCCTATGCGGCCGACGGATTTTTCGGCAGCGGACTTTATGCCAAATTCGACGGTGTACTGGCCATGTACCATGACCAGGGACTGGCGCCGTTCAAGACACTCTCGATGGAAAATGGTGTGAACTTTACCGCCGGACTGCCCGTTGTGCGCACATCTCCCGACCATGGCACCGGATACGATATCGCCGGAAAAGGGAAAGCGTCGGAAGAATCGATGCGTGCGGCGGTCTACATGGCCATCGACATATACCGCAACCGCGCTGTATACGACGAGATGACCGCCAATCCGCTTAAGAAATATTACCACGAGAAGGGGAAA
>CADFRV010000274.1 GCA_902836725.1 Muribaculaceae bacterium | reverse complement strand
ATTAGATTTAAGGTAAGAAGATTATTCGTCGTGACGACGAGTAATTTTTTTTTGTACCTGTCCGGGTGTCCGGTTTTTGTGAGAATATGGGATAATGTAAAATGCCGGATGAAAAAATGCATCCGTATGGAACCGCGCAGGGATGTGTCGCGATGGTACCAATCCTGGCAATAAGAAATATATTCCAATAATTGGTTTAAAGGTCGAATATTTGTGGCATCAGTGTCCCGACGGTATGAGGGGTATTGTGTAATTTTGCACAGGACATAACACAACAATCTTTGAGGAGATCAAACAAATTTAACACTCAGGAGGTTATAATACTGTATCTGCCGCCTGACAGGGTGGCAATTCATCATGTTGTACAGAACCTGTGTGACACGTTTCAAATATTTTTTTAACGAGTTTGCTTCCGCACCTCTATGACTACAAAATTTTTAGCAACAGTTGCCGCAGCACTGCTTGCAGCGGCTTTCACAGCCCCGCAGACATCTGCTGAAGTGTATTCGCTCGACTCCTGCCGCGCACTCGCCCTTGCCAACAACAAGGAGCTGATGGTAAAGGCGGAGAAGGTGAGACAGGCGGGTTATACCAAAAAGGAGGCTTTTGCGGCCTATCTGCCCGGCATCGACTTTGCCGGAGGCTATACCTACAACCAGAAAAACCTGTCGATCTTCGATAGCGACCAGCATCTGCCGGTGGGAACTTTCGACCCGCTGACAAAGGGGTATAAATATACCCAGGCCACATTTCCCGCTATCGGGCCTGACGGAAAACCGGTGATCGGCGCCGACGGAAAGCCTGTAATGGTGCCCCTCACACTTCCCGACGGCACCCCTATCCCCGAACAGACGGCCCTTATCCCGAAAGAGGCGATGGAGTTCGACATACACAATGTGTTTTTCGGAGCCGTGACGCTCACACAGCCCATATACATGGGTGGCAAGATTGTGGCGCTCAACAAACTCGCCGACATTAACGAGCAGGCCGCCCGTGAACTGCAGCGCAACGAGCAGCAGAATGTGATATATGCCGTGGACGCCGCATACTGGACTGTGGTGTCGCTGAAAGCTAAGCATGAGCTTGCCAAGAGTTTTGTCAACCTGCTTGACACGCTTGACAGAAACGTGAGGCTCATGGTGGAGCAGGGTGTGGCCACACGCAGCGACCTGCTGAGTGTCGACGTCAAGCTCAACGAAGCGAACGTGGATCTCCTTAAAGTAGAGAACGGCCTGAGCCTCAGCCGCATGGCTCTCGCGCAGATCTGCGGTCTTCCCGTGCAGACCCCCATCACGGTGGAGGATGAAGGCACCGAGACCATCAATCCAAAAGCGCCGATCGCCTCCTCATACTCCATGGAGGAGGTCTATGCCAACCGTCCCGACCTCAGGGCGCTTGAGCTTGCCACCGATGCCGCCCGCATGGAAAAGCGTGTGGCGCTCAGCAGCATGCTCCCCAATGTGGCACTCATGGGAGCCTATTCGTTCAGCAACCCCAACATGTTCGACGGTTTCAAGACCAAGTTCAACGGTGCGTTCTCAGTGGGGGTGATGGTAAAGATACCGCTCTGGCACTGGGGAGGCAACTACAACAAGTTCAGGGCAGCCCGTTCGGAAGAGACCATAATGAAATTCCAGCTCGAGGATGCCAAGGAAAAAATAGAGCTGCAGGTGAGCCAGGCCGCATACAAGGCGCAGGAGGCTGTCAAGACCTATCAGGCCACCGAGTCAAATCTGGCTAAGGCGCAGGACAATCTGCGCACCGCCACTCTCGGCTTCCGCGAGGGGGTGATCACCACCGACGATGTGATGGCTGCACAGACGGCATGGCTCAAGGCACACTCCGAAAATATCGACGCGCTGATAGACGTGCAGCTCTGCGACGTATATCTCAGCAAGGTTCTCGGCACGCTCTGACCCCCTTTTACCGATTGAAAAATTATCAGATACATTTCAAAAACAAACGACCCTTAAATACGACATAAGTCATGGCAGAACTGAATCCGCTAACCCCCGAACAGAAAAAAGAGAACCGTGTGCTCATTTCGGCTCTCGGACTTGTAGTCATCATTGTGGCTGCACTGGCCATCATCGGTTTCCTTTTCCTCAACAAGCCGCCCCAGATCATCGAGGGGCAGGCCGAGGCCACCTCAGTGCGTGTGTCGGGCAAGCTCCCCGGCCGAGTGATGGACTTTTACGTGCAGGAGGGCGACATGGTGAAAGCCGGCGACACACTGGTGCACATCCATTCGTCTATCGTGGAGGCCAAGCTTCAGCAGGCACGCAGCATGGAGGAAGTGGCCCAGGCTGCCAACCGCAAGGTTGACGCCGGCACCCGCAGCCAGATTATCCAGAGCGCATACGATATGTGGCAGCAGGCCATCTCCGCTGTCACCATTACCAAGAAGACTTACGACCGCATAGAGGCTCTCTATAAGGAGGGGGTGATGTCGGAACAGAAACGCGACGAGGCCAAGGCCGCCTACGATGCCGCCACCTCCGCAGCTTCCGCCGCCAAGAGCCAGTATGAGATGGCAAAACAGGGCGCCCAGTCCGAGGACAAGCAGGCTGCTTCCGCCATGGTAAGCGCCGCCGGCGCGGGAGTGAACGAAGTTGAGGCTCTTCTTGAGGACCAGTATCTCACTGCTCCGTGCGACGGCCAGATTGATGTGATTTTCCCGCATGTGGGCGAACTTGTGGCTCTCGGGGCGCCGATAATGAATGTGCTCAAGATACAGGACAAATGGGTGACATTCAATGTGCGCGAGGAGTATCTCGAGGATATGACACTCGGCAAGGAGATCACCGTGATGATACCTGCGCTCAAGAAGAAAGAGGCGAAGGTGAAGATCTACT
>CADFRV010000273.1 GCA_902836725.1 Muribaculaceae bacterium | reverse complement strand
ACAGTCCTTCTCCAAAGCCCTGCAGAAATGCCGCGGACGCCTCTTCCCCTTCGGATGGCGCCATCTTCTGCCGGTACTTTTAGGAAAGTCCGACGCTGTGGACCTGCTGCTCATCGCCGTAAAGCCGGAGTACCAGAACAAGGGTGTGAACGCCCTGCTGTTCACCGACCTGATCCCCTACTACATCAAGAACGGCTTCAAGCATGCCGAGTCGAACCCCGAACTGGAGACAAACGCCAAAGTGCAGAACCAGTGGCAGTATTTCGACACCAGACAGCACCGCCGTCGCCGTTCATACCGCAAACCGCTTTAAGGTATGGCAAGACAAGCAGAAACGAGCCTCCCCAACTGCTTCCGTTTCTCGGCCAACGAGGCGGGATGCGACGAGGCGGGGCGCGGATGCCTCGCAGGCCCGGTTGTGGCCGCGGCCGTGATACTTCCCGACGACTTCCATCATCCCTGGCTCAACGACTCAAAACAGCTTACAGAGAAACGGCGCGAGGCATTGCGTCCCATAATAGAAGCGGAAGCCGTGGCGTGGTGTGTGGCACTATGCACACCCGAGGAGATCGACTCCATCAACATCCTTAATGCGAGCATCCTGGCGATGCACCGTGCGCTTGACGGCCTTAAAATACGTCCCGGAAGTGTAATTGTCGACGGCAACCGGTTCAAGCCCTACGGCGATCTGCCCTGGCAGACCTTCGTGAAAGGTGACGGGCGGTTCGGCAACATCGCCGCCGCCTCCATCCTCGCCAAAACCCACCGCGACGAGATGATGCGCCGCCTCGCCGCCGACTATCCCGGCTACAGCTGGGAGGTAAACAAGGGTTATCCCACCAAAGCCCACCGTGCCGCCATAGCCGCGCTTGGCGCCACCCCCCACCACCGCAAGACCTTCCGCCTGCTCGAGGATCCCACCCTCTTCTGACACTCAGTCAAAGTCAGCGGGGAGAGTGCGTGGAAGCCTCCACGATCACCGGGGAACCGGGGAGGGCTGAGGTGAGTTGCCTGAGGGTCTGGAGAGCGCTTTCGCGGGCACGTTCCACATATCCGCGACGGTAGATTTCCGCGCGATAGCGGGAAGTCAGACGGCGTTTGAGGGCATTCTCTTCGGCCGTGGTTAGCTTGCCAAGCCCAAGGAGGGTGTTATCCCATGTGTCTATCACTTCATAGGCGCCGAGCGACACGGACTCGCGCACCACAACGGTCTCGCGGGGGAGCCGCACCACAAGCGTGTCGCCACGTGTATCCCACTCTAGCTGCTCGAGGTCGAAACGCACCTCGCCGCTGAGACGCGCCTTGGCAAGGAGCCATTTGCCGTGGATGGAATCGCGGAGAGCCACCTCATCCTCGATCTCGAGGGTGCAGAGGCTGACCATCTGGCGTATGCCTTCTATGCGTGCCTGATCGGTCTGCATGCCACCCTGCGGTTTCTCTGCAAATCTCTCATAAACCCAGATGCCGGCACCGGCGATCGCCAGTATGGCAGCTATGTATATAATGGCTTTTACAATGTATTTCATAGGGACAGTCATTTGAATGTGATCTCGCTGTCATACCCCATCATGCGCAGAAGTGCTGAAAAGTAACCTACAGCCTTTTCGCGTGCCGCGGCACGGATCCTCTCGCCATATTCGTCGTCGGCTTTCAGCTCGTTGCGCAGTGTGGTATTCATCAGCTCCTTGAGCTGTGCGCGCTCCACCGGCGAGATGGTGCTGCGCATGCCGGTGACGCGATAATGCTCCTCGGTAACAGTGGCGTCGCGTCCGGAGAGACGCACCTGCACGGGAGGCAGGACAAGCCTTACGTGGTGCCGTGCCTCATCCACTTCCAGATCATCCGCATCCAGGGTGTCAAGATCAATATATGCCTCCAGGTAGGTATGGTATGAATACACGCCGATGCGGTCGCCCACCTTCAGCATGTTCAGCAGCGACGCGAATCCTGTGGCGCCGCGGTCGCTTATGGTGCCAACCTTGCTCACAGACATCTCAGCGAGAGAAAGGCGGCTGACACGACGCAGTTCCGACACGACTTTTACCGCAGGATCCTCCATCTCCACCGCGGCTTCGCGGCAGGAGGTAAAGGCGCTCAGCGCGACTATCGCGCTTATGAAAAACACTTTTATCCGCATAAAAACAAGTGCCACCTCTGAAGGGGTGACACTTAGATAACGTCGCCGGAAGGCAAATATTTCACATGGCGTATGGTAAAGTGTTGCGGATCATATACCTCCGTCAACTTCCCATCCCCCGTCGGCAGAACGCCTCAGAGCCACATTCCACTCCTTGACATGTCCATCGCGGATACGCAGCACATAGGGGACAAAGGCACCGGGGAATTCTCCCGAACGGAACGCCTCACCGACTTTGAGTAACACGGCGCCCTCATAGATATCCCTGTAGGATCTTTCCGCCAGTTCCGGATCAATCACCTTGTATATGACGGAGGTATCCCATTTCTCGAACGCGCCCAGTATTTTCTTCGCGGCATCCTCCGGACCAAGACCGGCAAACGCCCCGGAGGGTGAAGCGACATCGACAAAAGAAACATCGGCAGGGGGAGGCGCAACGGTGGCACCGTTTCCGTATTTTATCCCCGACACACGCAGGACCTCTATCTCGCGTCCGTCGCTAATGATACTTACAGAAGCGCTTTTCAGCAATTTTGTAGCAGCGTCCAATACATAATGCCTTATGTTTTTTGAATCTTTTATGCTTGAATCAAGCAGATAAGGGTTGGCAAAATCGCCCTGTGGCTCCGCTTTCACGGTCAGATGTATCTCGCCATCTTTCTTCTCCACGGTATATTCCGCCCCGTTTTCAGCCTCACATTGCCTTAGCTCAGCCTCAA
>CADFRV010000272.1 GCA_902836725.1 Muribaculaceae bacterium | reverse complement strand
GGAGTTGCCCATGTCGGCATAATAGAGATCGTTGAATGTGGGCATGCGGAACGATTTCTTGTAAAATGCACGCAACTGGAAGTCGCGGGTGTGCGCGGGCTGGAAATTGAGGTACACGGCCGGGGTAAAGGAGTGTTTGTCGGCAGGTGCCTGTTTCCCCTGCAGTTTGTCGTGGATGAAGGTGCCGAGTATGCTCGCCTGTGCCTTGAAGCGGCTGAAACTCACGGCAGTGGCGGCGCTCAGCATGTTGGTGAAACGGTCCGGCCGCGCGAAATCATACATGTCGGCCTTCAGGGCGTTCCACATGAAATCGTAGCTTACCGACACGCGCCACCATCTTTTCAGCATCAGCTCGTTGGCGGTGGAGAAGTAGATCTCGCGCTGCTTGTAGAGGTTGTCGACCTTTATCTGTTTGTCGTCGTTGTTTACGTAGTGGGTGCGGTAAAAGGCGTATTTCAGGTTGTTGAGCGTGGTGAACTTGCCGAATGTCTGTGTGTAGCTCCCCTGGGCGAAGGAGTTGTTGTCCCATATGCGCTCTCCGCGACGCCACACGTTGTTGACGATGGCGCCCGGCACGCCGCGCTCGGAGTTGTAGTTGTAGACTTTGAAGTGCCACTCGCCGTTCTGCAGTTCGCCGTTGAGGTTGCATTCCATGCGGGTGGCGTTAATGTCGCCGTTCTGCCTTACGGCGGTGGTGTCGTAGGCGATCTCTCCCGCCGGATTGACACGGCGGTAGCGGAACTTGTACTTGCCGCTCGAGTTGATCCACTCGGCGCTCAAGGAGGCGTTGACACGGCTTGACAGGCGCAGCTCGAGGAGTGCCGATGGGTTGATGAGATCGAATGAGCCG
This sequence comes from Muribaculaceae bacterium, assembly GCA_902836725.1. Taxonomy (GTDB): domain Bacteria; phylum Bacteroidota; class Bacteroidia; order Bacteroidales; family Muribaculaceae; genus UBA7173. The sequence goes on along the minus strand of CADFRV010000272.1, from coordinate 2,055 downwards.
AAGCGCAGGGCGGCACGGGCGTGGTATGATTCCCCCCGGGCGAATTTCGGGGTCTTGGTGCGCATGTATATCGTGCCGGCTGAGCCGAAATCGCGTGCCGGCTGCAGGATATCGCTCTTCTGGCCGTTGTACATGGATATGGCCTCTATGTTGTCGAGCGAGAACTGGCCGAGGTCTATCTGTCCGTTCTGAGCGTTGCCGAGTTCGATGCCGTCGTAGACCACTCCTGTATGGTTCGTGCCCATCGAGCGGATGTTTACGGTCTTGATGCCTCCTACGCCCCCGTAGTCTTTTACCTGCACTCCCGAAAAATAGCGGAGCGCGTCGGCCACGCTGTTGCTGTTGAGCCGCTGCAGTTCCTCTCCCGAGAGTTTCTGCGAGGGGATCACTTCCGTCTGCGGCCTCTGTGCTGTCACGGTCACTTCTGTCAGTGACAGAGTGGTGTCGGCCTCCTCCCTGACAGACGCCGCTGACAGTGTGGAAATGGTGTGGATGGCGAGCAATGCCGGCAATATGGCGCGTCGTAGGATCTGTTTCATCGTCGTGCATAAAAAAACTCCCGTCTCAGGCGGGAGGCACAGGCATGCTTGGCACAGACAGCCGGCATGATGGTGAGGTGGCCTGGGTGCGGCGGTCGGGCCGGGCGGCTGTCAGAGATCCTTGTTCCTATATTCCCGTAGGCAGAGGGCGAGCGGTATGTGGAAATGTGTCGTGGCAGGTCTTCTGACTTGTTCCGGCTCTGTCGGACCTTCTCGCCCCGGATCTGTCCGGAGCAATGGCTCGCTTGCGACTGCCTCTGGTGGAACTTACAGCAGCGGGTACTGTTCCGGATTCGCACCGGATTCCCTTTTCATGCCCCCCGGAATGTGGCGGCTCTGCGCCTTAGGGGGCAACCATAACACCGCGAAGTTACGAATTATTTCGTACATTTGCCGTATGGTAACGGAAAATTTAACGCCCCGCGGGCGCTTCGCCCCATCCCCGTCGGGGCGCATGCATCTCGGAAATGTCTTTACTGCCATGATGTCGTGGCTGTCGGTGAAATCGCGCGGCGGCGAGTGGGTGCTCCGCATCGAGGATCTTGACCCGCAGCGTTCAAAGACAGAGTATGCCCGCATGATCGAGGACGATCTGTTATGGCTCGGACTGGAGTGGGATGAGGGGGGACTGGCTGATAAGGGGACTGCAGGCCCATACAGCCAGAGCCGGAGGGGGGAGATATATGAGGAATATCTGCACCGGCTTGAGGCTACGGGGATGGTATATCCATGCCGTTGCCGCCGTGCCGACATATTGGCGACGCAGGCTCCACACCGCTCCGACGGGAGGGTGGTGTATGCCGGCACATGCCGTCCCTCGAGGCTCGGGGGGCATCTCCCCGACGATGCTCCGGCCGCAGGCGCAGCATTGCGGCTTTTCGTGCCTGACAGGGAGATCCGGTTCCGCGATCTTGTGTGTGGCGACCAATGTTTCCCGCTGGCTGCCGAATGCGGCGATTTCATAGTGCGCCGCGCCGACGGGGCATGGGCCTATCAGCTTGCTGTGGTGGTGGACGATGCGCTGATGGGGATCACCGAAGTGGCCAGGGGCAACGATCTGCTGCTTTCCACCGCACAGCAGATATATCTCTGCGGACTGCTTGGATTTCCGGTGCCGGAGTATGCGCATCTGCCCCTTGTGTGCAATGCGCAGGGATTGCGCCTGAGCAAACGCGACAGTGCCATGAGCATAGAGGAGCTGCGCCGGCGCCACACGCCGGAATCACTGCTTGGCAAGCTGGCCTGTCTGGCCGGCCTGATACCGGAGGAGGCACCGATGACCCCCCGGCAGCTCCTTCCGTACTTCCGTTGGCCTGAGGGGAAGGAGACATTACAGCTCGGAGAAAATTCCTGATTTTTTATATTCCTGTACGCTAAAACCGGAATACAACAATCTATCTTCAATATACCATACCTTTTCATCAACAAGAGGTTGTCACAGCGAGCCGCCGGAGGTGGCGTGCAAAGTTTAAGCCCCGTATCGAGCGGCGTGTGAGGACGCAAGGACGAACACGAC
>CADFRV010000271.1 GCA_902836725.1 Muribaculaceae bacterium | reverse complement strand
TATTACTTGCCCTGGCCATGGCGGCCATCTGCTGTGGAGTGGCCGCGGCCTCTCCCCGGAAGAGCAAAGTGGCGCCCGCTCCGGTGCAGACCACGAAGTATGTGTATGACACAGTGGCCGGTGACCCCTTGAAAACCAAGATCTACACCCTTCCGAACGGACTTAAGGTGTATATGACCGTAAACAAGCGCGAGCCCCGCATACAGACCTATATCGCGGTGAAAGTCGGCGGCAAGAACGATCCTGCCGAGACCACCGGCCTGGCGCATTATTTCGAGCACCTCATGTTCAAGGGCACACCCTCCTTCGGCACGGTGAATTACGCTGCCGAGAAACCGATGCTCGACGAGATAGAGCGTCTTTTCGAGGTATATCGCCAGACAACCGATTCCGTGGCCAGGGCACAGCTCTACCACAGCATTGACTCCATCAGCTACGAAGCCTCGAAACTCGCCATCCCCAACGAATATGACAAAATGATGGCCACCATAGGGGCGAACGGCACCAACGCATATACCTCTAACGATGTGACATGCTACGTGGAGGAGATTCCCTCCAACGAGCTTGAGCGTTGGGCCATGATACAGAGCGACCGTTTCAAGCATCCAGTGATACGCGGTTTCCATACCGAACTGGAGACTATCTACGAGGAGAAGAACATGTCGCTTACCAACGATGCCCGCAAAAGCTACGAGAAGCTGCTTGAAGTGCTCTTCCCGTCGCATCCCTACGGCACACAGACCGTGCTCGGCACCCAGACCCACCTCAAAAATCCGTCGATTACAAATATAAAGAAATATCACGACGAATGGTATGTGCCCAACAACATGGTGGTGGCCATGTCGGGCGACTTCAATCCCGACGAAGCGGTGGATGTGGTCACACGCTATTTCGGTGACATGAAACCGAACAAGAATCTCAAGTATCTCGACATCAAGCCTGAGAAACCGTTTACCGAGCCGGTGCGCGCCGAGGTGTGGGGCAACGACGCCGAAAGCATAATGCTGGCATGGCGCGCTCCTGCCGCACGCGAGGATGATATGATGGTTCTCGACATGATTTCCTATATACTTGCCAACGGCTCCGCCGGCCTTATGGACCTGGATCTCAACCAGGCACAGAAGCTGCTGTATGCAAGCGCGTTTGTCTACGACATGGCAGACCAGGGGGCTTTCATCATGTCGGGGCGTCCGCGCGAGGGGCAGAACCTTGCTGAAGTGGAGGCGCTGATGCTTGCCGAACTTGAGAAGGTGAGAAAAGGGGAGTTTTCCGAAGAGCTGCTCGAAGCCGTAAAGGCAAACGACAAGCTCGAATTCGAGCAGGCGATGCTCCAGAACACCAACCGCGCGCAGATGTTCGTGAATACATTTGTCAACGGCGAGCCGTGGGCCGACTGGGTGAAATCGATTGAGCGCCGCAGAAACATAACCAAGAAGGAGATTGTGGATGTGGCAAACAGATACCTGTCACCCAAGGGTTATGCCGCCATCTCGAAGCGCCAGGGACCGCCGCGCGACGAGATAAAGATCTCAAAACCGGCCATCACCCCGATAGTGACAAACCGCGACACGGCATCGCAGTTCCTGACAGAGATTGTCAACATGCCGGTGAAACCGATCGATCCGGTGTTTGTGGATTTCCAGAAAGACCTTAGATCTGCCACCCTCGCCAACGGGGCACAGTTGCTTTATACACGCAATACCAACAACGACCTCTTTGACATAACTTTCATCTACGAGAGCGGCAGCTGGGCCGACCGCTACCTCCCTTATGCCGCCGAATATATCAAGCTCATCGGTACAAAGGATATGACTCCCGCGCAGGTGAGCGAGGCATTCTACAGCCTTGCATGCGACTTCCGGGTATCCGTCGGAGGCCGCCGCTCATATCTGGTGCTCAGCGGTCTGGGAGCCAACATGACCAAAGCGCTGCAGCTTCTGGAGAAACTGCTTTCCGAGGCAGTGGCAGACCAGCAGGTATGCGACGACTACCTGAACCGTCTGCGCAAGGCCCGTGTGGATGCCAAGGCCAACCAGCGCAGCAACTTCGCCAGCCTTGCCGATTACGTGCGCTATGGCGAGGAGTATGTGAAGGCACAGAGCCTCAGTGACGAGGAACTGAACGCCATAACCGGTGAGAAACTGCTCGGATCGCTGCGCGATCTCACGGGACTTGCACACCGCATAATCTACTATGGCCCGCAGACCGAGAAGGAGGTGATCGCCGAGCTTGACGAGAACCACATGAAAGGTGTCGAACTCAAGGAGCCTTCGGATTTCAGGAAATGGATGCCTCTCGATACAGAGGAGACCGTCATTTATGTGGCTCCTTACGATGCCAAACAGCTCTATATGACGATGCTGAGCACCGATCCACGCCGGTATGATCCGGCACAGCATCCGTATGCCGAGATGTACAACGAGTATTTCGGCGGTTCGATGAACTCGATCGTGTTCCAGGAGATGCGCGAGGCACGCTCGCTGGCATATTCCGCATGGGCCGTGCTTGTAGAGCCGTCGCGCCTTGACACCCCTTACTCATACCAGTCGCAGATCGCCACCCAGAACGACAAGCTGATGGATGCCGTGGACGCCTTCAACAGCATTATCAATGATATGCCGCAGAGCGACGCCGCTTTCAGGCTGGCGAAGAACGCCATAGAGTCGAGACTCCGCACCGAGCGTGTGATCGACGACAACATAGCGTGGAGCTACATCCGCGACGAGGATCTGGGGCTTGCACCGTCGCTTGACGGCAACGGAAAGAACCGCTCGGCAGGTCTGAACCGCGACCGTCAGCTCTTCGAGGCGCTTCCCGGCATGACACTCGAGGGGCTTGTGGAGTTCCAGCAGAAGAATGTGAAGGGTAAAAACTACCGCTACGGAATTCTCTGCAAGACAGAACACCTCTACCTTGACGCCATTTCC
>CADFRV010000270.1 GCA_902836725.1 Muribaculaceae bacterium | reverse complement strand
CACGAGCATGTAGCAGAAAGGAGAGAAGCCATACCTTGTCCCTTCCGGAGCCTGCGATTGCTCAAGACACCAGTCGAAAAGCTCAATCACACGGCTGTAACGTCCCGCCTCGTAACTGATGCGTATATAGTATTCCATACCTTCACGCAAAGTATAATGCGCATGGTAATAGTCCAGCATATCGAGCGCCCCGAGCAATTCATGCTCATTGGCGAGCTGTGCCGCCAGTTCGAGCCATTTTCTTTCCGACTGTCCGCTCTGAGACGCGAAAAGATCAAGAAATCCATCCGGCTCGTCGGGATGCATTTTCAATATGTCAAGCAGGACAAATGAGTTCGCGTCTTCGGAAGCCATAAAATTCCGGTATACCTCCAGCGCCGCTCCCTTTTTGCCATCGGCACGATATGCATCTGCAAGCGCCTTTACGGCCAATGCATTTTCGGGTTCTATCCTAAGCACCTCCGAGAGCAATTCGATAGCATCCTGACGTGTATTGTCAGAAGAAGACTTCGCAAGCCCTTTCATAAGCAACGCATGCACGTGGTTCGGATCAATCGCGAGGGCATAATCTGCCGCCACCACCGCCTCCTCAAAATGCTCAAGACCGAACTCCGCTTTTGCAAGCTGAACCCAGTTGTCGGGATTGAACGGTTCGTTTTTTGTGAGTTCGTCAGCAAGATCACGTGCCACAGGCAGATAGCGCTGATTATTGATCAATGCCTCAGACACCTCATAATAGAGCAGTTCCTTGAACTCAGTGCGTTCCTCAAGGATATGTACATTCTCCGCTATCAGATCGTCGCGGTCAAGGTCATGCAGCGTATCAATGAGCCGTATGATAGCCTCGCAATTAAACTGCACCCCGGATGCCAGAAGCTCTGTCAGGTCATCCTCCGGATTTCCCTCGGGATAATTCTTGAGAGACAGATCGAGCACACCCCATAACGCACTGTCTTTTCGCCCCTTCCGGTCAAACATGGCACGTGCCGACTGATCATTGACGGAAGACAGGAAAAACGCCTTGCGTTCGTCAAGAAACTTGCTGTCAGGATACAGGCGCGCCCCCGCGAGCAACACATAAAGCATTACCATATCGTCACCCTCGTCCTGCGCGTAGTCATAGATGTCAAGCAACTCATCCTCTTCATAAAATTCAGAGTTGTTGTTATCCATCACATCAGCACGGAAACGGTTATACAGATCGCGCATATATTGTTCGTCACTCTGAGGCATCAAGACTGTTATTTAATTATACAACACACAGATAATCACACAAGAGAGAAAAGAGAAATGGCGCTGTGTCCGGAACCAGGCACAGCGCCTATTTTATACAAGAAATCTGCCTGCACAAAGCGGCGACAGCCTTCTTACTTCTTCTGAGCCTTCTCCCAACTGTCTTTCAACGCTATTGTGCGATTGAAGATCAGGTTGTCGGAAGTGCTGTCATAGTCTGGAGTGAAATAGCCTATGCGCTGGAACTGGAATTTGGTTCCCTTTTCGGCGTTCCTGGCAATAAACGGCTCTACTTTAACACCTTTGACTTCTATCAGCGACTGAGGATTGAGCAGTTCCCTGAAATCCTTGTCAGCTTCAGCGCCGGGATTCTCCACCGAGAACAGACGGTCATAAAGGCGCACAGTCGCATCCACTGCATCGGCGGCAGACACCCAGTGGAGCGTACCCTTCACCTTACGGGATGCTCCAGGCAGCCCGCTGCGGCTTTCCGGGTCATATGTGCAATATATCTCCTCAATTTCACCGGTTGCTTCATTCTTCTTGACACCGGTGCATTTTACGATATACGCACCTTTCAGGCGCACCTCGGCGTCGGGAGCGAGGCGGAAGAATTTCTTGGGAGGATTCTCCATGAAATCGTCGCGCTCTATGTAAAGTTCACGCGAGAAAGGCATTTCATGTGTTCCTGCGGCCGGATCCTCGGGATTGTTTTCCATCTCCACGGTTTCTGTCTGCCCTTCCGGATAATTGGTGATCACCACCTTTACCGGATTAAGCACCGCCATGCCACGTGTGGCTATGGCATTCAGATCCTCGCGCACGGCATGCTCGAGCAACGAAACGCTAATCATTGCCTCCTCTATCTTAGTGTAGCCGATACGGTCCACGAAATTGCGAATCGAGCGGGGAGTGAAACCGCGACGGCGCATACCGGAGATTGTCGGCATACGGGGATCGTGCCAACCTGCCACGAGACATTCTTTCACCAGCTGGAGGAGCTTGCGCTTGCTCATCACGGTATAGGTGAGGTTCAGGCGGTTGAATTCGATCTGTCGGGGGCAATATACCTCCGGATCGGCCAGTTCACGCACGAAATAGTCATACAGCGGACGGTGAGGCACAAATTCAAGTGTGCAAATCGAGTGGGTCACCCCCTCGAAATAATCACTCTGTCCGTGTGCGAAATCATACATCGGGTATACATTCCACTTGTTGCCGGTGCGGTGATGCGGGTATTTTATGATACGATACATGATCGGATCGCGGAAGTGCATGTTGGGCGACGCCATGTCGATGCGTGCACGGAGCACACGGCTCCCCTCTTCAAACTCTCCCGCGTTCATTCTCTCGAAAAGGTCAAGATTCTCTTCGGGTGTACGGCTGCGGTACGGGCTGTCGGTACCGGGTGTGGTGGGCGAGCCTTTCTGTGCGGCGATCTGCTCGGATGTCTGATCATCCACATAAGCCTTTCCCTCTTTGATCATTTTCACAGCCAGATCATAGAGCTGTGGGAAATAATCGGATGCGTAATACTCCCTGTCAGCCCAGTCAAACCCGAGCCAGTGTATGTCTTCGCGTATGGCGTCGACATATTCCGTATCCTCTTTGATCGGGTTAGTATCGTCGAAACGCAAATTGCAGGTACCTCCGAATTTCTCGGCTACCCCGAAATCCATGCAGATGGCTTTCGCATGGCCGATATGCAGATAACCGTTGG
>CADFRV010000269.1 GCA_902836725.1 Muribaculaceae bacterium | reverse complement strand
TACTCTTTCCGTCAGAAGTATCATTATCTAATTTTGAATCGCCTGTACTGTTAAGGCCAAGTCTGTATCCGACTTCATAGAAGAAGCTGTTGCAAGAATGGAAAGTGCAATCACCGAGAATGCGGAATATATTTCTCAGAAGATTACGGCCCTCCATCTTGGGATGCATTCGTTTTATATCTACGTTCTGCCGTTCAACAATGCACCCCAAGATAAAACCAGCATTATCAACATGCTGATAGGAGGTGGCATCTGATGGAAGAAACCACCATCGGAGCGGTCCTCTTTGATGGCATTGAGGAGAATCCGTATCTCAACGAACTGTATGACGCCATTCTATACAACTATGGTCGGCAGCTCTTTGGGCTGACAAATCTTCCGGAAAAGGAGATAAGTGTACCTGCAGCGTTGCGGTTTGCAGATATCCTCTCAAAATCGGTGCATACGCAGAATGAGGAGACCCACAAGCTGTGGGCGCAGGAAATCGTCGCTCTTTTGAATGCTCTCCGTCCGGATGACGAATTGATACAGTATTATCTCGGCTCTGTTCTCACCAGTGTAAGCAATTTTAGAGGTGTGAGTCTTAAAGCTGCAGATTATGTGAGCGCAGACTTCCTTGACCGAATCTTCACCCAGGTCAGCAAGGAATACCTGCGCATCCCGGAAGCAGAGAATGAGTATTTCTTCCGCGCTCAAAAGGAAATATACGAGAAGTTTAACGAACCGTACTTCAGTTATTCAGCCCCCACATCGCTGGGGAAATCATATATCATGAGGACATTTATCCGAGAGCAGATAGCAAAAGGCAAACAATGCAACTTCGCTATTATAGTTCCGACCAAAGCCCTCATAAATGAAACGACGGAAAAACTGACAGAGGTTCTTGGGCCGGAGCTCAAGGAGAAAAATTATAGAATTGTTACCTCAGCGGGCGCAATGGCCTTGGAAGAAGAACATAACTTCATCTTTGCCATGACCCCAGAACGCCTGCTCTACTTGCTGATTTTGATGAAGGATATCCCTATCGAATACCTTTTCATCGATGAGGCTCACAAGATTTCCAAGAAAGATGGCCGGAGCGCATTCTACTATAAGGTGGTTGATATGCTTTCTCAGAGGAGCACACCTCCACACATTATTTTTGCGTCTCCGAACATCCCGAATCCAGAAGTCTATTTGCAGCTCATCCCAGACGTTGCAAATAGGGAAAACTATAAAATAGCAACGAAGTTTTCGCCTGTGAATCAGGAGAAGTTTCTGATTGATTTCAAGTGTTTCGAGCTGCATTATTATAATGAGGCGACTCAGAAACTCACAAAGTACTGCAGTTTCCCGGAGGACAAGGGACTACTGGATTTTGTCCATGAATTGGGTGAAGGTGCCAGGAGTATCGTGTACTCGAATAGTAAGGACAATGTTGTGGAGTATGCTTTGCAGTATGCCACACAGCTCCAACCGTTGCATGATAGTGACCTGGATGTTCTGGCGCAAGACATCCGGCAGGATGTTCACGGTGATTACTACCTGGCTGATATTGTAGAAAAAGGCGTAGCCTATCACATGGGGTATTTGCCCTCGACGATTCGGGCTCGTATCGAATCGCTTTATAAGGACGGAAAAATTCATACCCTGTTTTGTACCAGCACATTACTGGAAGGCGTCAATTTGCCTGCGGATAACCTTTTCATCACCAGCCACAAAAATGGTGGTGATATGTCTCCGGTCGATTTCAGAAACCTGATGGGAAGGGTCGGGCGCATAGAGTTCAACCTGTATGGCAACGTGTTCCTTGTGTGCATAAAGCGGAAGACGAAAAAAGAACGCTTCCTCCATCTACTGCAGGAAAAAATCGTACCACAGCAGCTGTCGCTGGCCACGGCTTTGACCCCGGAACAGAAAACTGGCATTGTTTCTGTTTTGAAGAGCGGGCAGGCTGAAATACCAAAGGATGGCTCCCTGCCACCAGCGGAGTATTCTTTGATTCGCAAGGTGGCCAACATCCTGCTAAAAGATATTGTTTCTGGACGTGCAAGCCGGGTGAAAAAGGAGTTCTCCGATGTGCTGAGCCCGGAGGATGAAGCCGCCATTGTCGCAGCCTTCGCTGGCCGGGAGCATTCCCTCGATGATGACATCAACCTATCTCTTGACCAGACAGAACGACTCGCAAGGGAAATCCGCAGTGGAAGACTTCATTATCCGGCTATCCGCATTGGAGGTAAGGCGGATTATAATGAGCTGAGGAACTTTCTTGAGCGGCTATGCGACATCTTCAAGTGGGAAACCTACGAGTATGATACTCTTGGCTTTCGGAATAAATCATCCGGAGCACATACGAAGCTGTCGCACTATGCCTTTGTCCTGAATCAGTGGGTTTCTGGCATGAGCTTAAACCACATGGTTACAGATTCCATTGATTACTATCGCTCGACCGGCAAAGGAAAGGTAAAGCTCAAAGGTCAGTATGTCGCGTTCAAGGATGAGGCTCCCTATGTTAATGCACTCATCAGCGGGATGCTGGAGGATATCGAGGATGTAATCCTTTTTCGGATTGCAAACTACTTCCTCCGGTTTTCGCAGGAATACAGGGCATGCTTCCCAGATGCTTCTTTTACCGATTGGTACGAACTCGTTGAGTACGGCACAACGAATCCGGAGGCAGTATGGCTGCAGAGGAACGGCTTCACCCGCGAAGCAGCAGCTTATATTACAGAAAAACGGAGCCAGTACATTACCTTTGACGATAATGACCAACTCCGGTTGAAGCCTGCGCTTCTGGAATGCGAAAACCGGAGCATTCGCCGAGAAGCAGAACAGGTGCAGTATAATAGTCCCGAAATTTACTTGGAGTCCTGATTTTGGGACTGGACAGGTTGTAAAATGTGATGAGCCCCCAGGAGCTCGTTGATGATTATAAAACAATCACTGAAGAGTAATCTCCAGAGAAAGACACAGGAGGCAAAAACGCATGGCTGCTTT
>CADFRV010000268.1 GCA_902836725.1 Muribaculaceae bacterium | reverse complement strand
GAAGCAGCGGGGTGGCCGAAAAGGGTACACTGCCGACAGAGGCGTGGATTGTACCCTCGCGAGGGTGGCTACCAACATCGGAAAAACGGTTGATGCCTCTGATGATTGCCGTGTGGCAACGAGACGAGCCAAGCAACCGCAACTCGCTCCACGGTTACATACATAAACTCCGCCGGGCATTGCGCCATGACCCGTCAATCTCAATTATCAACCAACGCGGCTTCGGGTATATGCTGGCAATCAGCAGATGACAAAATGCAGAAAATGCAAGCTATTTCAGCTCCAATTCAATATCCTCTATTGATGGCAGTGAACTCTTGAACTCGTCGGGAACGAATTTTGTAAGGTAAAATTCAGCCACCCCGATAGGCTGCGACGATATTTGGAGATTTTCCCGCAACTTGTGGAAAATTTATATTCACCTCATTGTAAAGGACATACTTCTTCATATTATTGATTTTTCCGATGCAAATATAACGCATGGAAAGTCAGAACAACAATAAGGCGCCTGAATGAAAGATAGTTTCATCGAGGTTAGAATTGTAGGCAACCAACTGATTACAAAAATGACTTTAACTGTTTTTAACCACATTCAGAACGACATGTTGCATACATAAGAGATGTTGGTTACCTTTGTAGAGTAATTTGATACCCACAAAATTATGAACGAAGAGTTTCACCCGGAATGCCCGATACGCAACATACTCGCCCGTTTCAGCGACAAATGGTCACTGCTTATACTTTATACCCTCAACCTTCAGCCTACCATGCGCTTCAACGCCTTACGCAAAGAGATCCCGGATATTTCCCAGAAAATGCTCACCAACACGCTCCGCACGCTTGAGGAGGATGGTCTGGTGACTCGCACCGTCTATGCCGAGGTGCCTCCGAGAGTGGAATACAGCATAACCGACCGTACACGCTCGCTGTTCCCGCATATCAACTCCATGATAGAGTGGGCAAAAGACAACATGCCGGCCATCCTAAAAGACCGCGAGAGACATAGAAAGCATTGATTTCACATCGTCGGGAAAGAATAAATCCATTTGAACAAACGACTGAGCCATCCGGCGATATCAGTCAGGCGTTAAACTCCGGGCATTCCCCATATGGAATCTTTATGAAAGAAAAAAACAGGATAATAACGAGAAAATATGAATCGCCGTGCGGCACTCTCATGCTCGGTTCCTTCGGCGACAAGCTATGTCTTTGCGACTGGCAGGTGGAAAAGCACCGCGATCATGTTGACAACAGACTGCGCCGTCTGCTTGATGCGGAATTTCTTGACGGGACATCAGCGGTTATAGACACTGCCATCGCGCAGCTTGATGAATATTTTGCAGGCACACGACAGGAATTCAATGTGCCGGTACTGTTCGCCGGTACTGATTTCCAGAAAAAGGTCTGGAATGCACTTCTCACAATACCGTTCGGAAATACGGTTTCATACAGAGAGATCGGCCGCCGCATAGGTATGCCGAAAGCAGTCCGTGCCGTTGCAAATGCCAACGGCGCAAATTCAATATCCATATTCGTCCCCTGCCACCGTGTGATAGGGAGCGACAATACGCTCACAGGATACGGAGGCGGACTCGCCACAAAAGAATTTCTGCTGAAACTGGAGAGGGCTATCTGAGGTGAAGTATCTCCATGAAGCGGTTTACGGTGGCCTCGTCTCCCGAGTATTTGCCCTCATCCTCGCTTAGCTTGCATGTGCTGCAATAGAACGGCCATGTCTCGGTGATCTTCACCGCAACCAGTTTTATGACTATGTTCATCGGCCTGACACCGGCGAAATCATTTGTGAAATGCGTGCCGATCCCGAAAGATGGCATGCATTTTCCGCGTGCGTATTCCTGAAGCCTGATAGCCTTGTCCACATCCAGCGCATTGCTGAAAACTATCTGTTTGCTGCGCGGATCAATATTCAGACTACGGTATTTTTCCACAATTAGGTCGAGCTGCCTGTAATTGTCGCCGCTGTCTACCCTCAGCCCCTTGAACATATTGGCAAAATCCTCCGAAAAATTAAGGCTGAATATGCGCCATCCATATGTATCGTAAAGGAATGTGCCGAGCGCTCCGCGATATGTGCTCGCCCATGTCTTCATGGCCAGATGGTTCGCCATCTGCGGACCATACATTCCGGCAATCGCGCATATCAGTTCGTGGGCCATCGTTCCCACCGGCGTGAGATCATACTTCATGGCGAAATATACATTGCTCGTACCAATGAAAGTGCCCCGGCCGCCGATCGTGCTCCCACACTCTTTCATAGCTTTTATCGCCGTGTCCTGTGCCTGAAAAGAGGCACGCCGACGTGTACCGAAATCGCTGAAATAGCATCCCGCCTCAATCATTTTTTCCGCCTTATCCCAGGATTTCCGATAATAGCCATCATAGTCGAACGATCCATCCTCGCCGGTCATCATATAGTAAAGTTCCGACACGATCGCCAGCACCTTCACTTCAAGCATAATCGTATTGCTCCAGGTTCCCTCAAACTCTATACTGAGATGACCGCAACTGTCCTGGCTCACCGTCACCCACCGGCGGTCGTAGCGGAACCCTTTCAGGTAACTGTAGAACCACGAGGGTATATACCTGCATCTCCTGCGCATGAAGCGGACCTCCTCATCGGTTATCACCACCGTCTCAAGCATTTCTATCTGCCGCCGCAGCTCTTCGGCAAACCCCGGCGGATATACCGTATTGTCGCGGTCGTTGAACTTGTATCTTACCTGCGTGCGCGGGAAGTTCTCGATCACGGCGCAACACATCGTGAACTTATATAAATCATCATCTGTAAAATGTCTTATTATCTGTCGCATGATAAATCCTGTTTTAGGTGCCTGTTCTATATTATAACACTTGCCGGCGCGTCAGGTTGGTGCGCTCCGCACCCTACGTTATGCCCCTATGACTCAAAAAGACGTCCTAATATTTACTTAAAAGTAAAACATTTTTCGTAACTTTGCAGTTACTAAGACAAGGGACAATACAGATATGAGCGAGGCAGAACTTATACGGCTAAACAAAGACCATAACTGCACTCTTTACACCA
>CADFRV010000267.1 GCA_902836725.1 Muribaculaceae bacterium | reverse complement strand
GTGGCGTCGTCGAACGCGCCAAGACCTGCCACATCCCCGGGGGTACCGAGAAGGAACTCGAATCCGTATTTTGCAACGTACCATGGCGGTGCGGCCGGATGGATATAATATCCTGCGAAACCGATGAAGTTGACCAGGAGGAATACGAGGGCGAAATGCAGGTACTCCCTGGCCTGTCCGCCGAAATAGAGATAGAGGCCGAACAGTATGGGTACCGGCACCCAGCAGAGGTAGAAAAAACCTCCGGCAATGTCCATCCAGGGGAGACGGTTGAGGCTGAAATATTCGTTGGGGGTAAGGAGCGTGCCGTCTGAGGCTGCTATTCCGAAGAGGGATTTCTCTGTGTTGTAGAGACCCTCTATGTCGACGGGGTTCACTTCATAGTTGTGCACGATGTTCATCCAGTCATATGAGATGCCGAAAACGATGAACGGCAGCAGGGCAACGACCAGACGTCTGGTGACGCGGGTGCTGAAAAACAGTATGGCGAGCAGGAGCGCTATCCAGAGATGCTCGGGGCGGAATCCCACGCACATGGCTGTCACGGCAAGCCATATGGCGAGGGCACATATCAATGTCAGCGATTCTTTACGTGTCGGCACTTCAATGAACGTGTATTGGGGTGGTGTTGTATTTATGCGGCTGAGGCTTTTTCCGGAGAAAGAGCTTCCATGCGGGGGATTATTTCAGGCCCTTGCGGCAGACGTCGATGCGGGCGAACGCAGTGAGGTTGGCGAAAACTGCTATTACCGCCATAGCGATGATGAGGATGGTGAACGCTGTGCTTGGTGTGTTGGGGGAGAGCAGGCCTGTGATGCCGCATGCCAGACAGCCTATGGCTGTGACAACCACACGCTCGGGGCGCTGCATGAACCCTACCTTGCATTCGAGGCCCACACCTTCGGCGCGGGCGCGCACATAGCTCACCATTATGGATCCTACAAGCGCGAGGAACGCTACCAGCGCGCCTATTATCCAGTGGTTCATTATCAGGTAGTAGCTGAGGGCGCCGAGTGTGAAAAGCTCGCAGTAGCGGTCGAGCACAGAGTCGTACAGCGCGCCGAACCGGCTGACCATGTTGCCCAGACGCGCCACCTGGCCGTCGAGCATGTCGAACAGTGAGAAAATGATGGTTATGGCGCCTCCCCATGTGATGAGGTCGAAGCGGGGGTTGCCGGTGCGCTGCGCCTCGTATCCGGCATATGCTATCACGGCAGCTGCGGCGATGTTGCCGAGCAGCCCGATGGTAGTGACCATATTCGGTGTAACTCCTATCCGTATCAGGAGCTTTACAAAGGGATTAATTATGGCGTAGATGCCTTGCTGCAGGCCGTCGCGTTCCTTCTTGTAATTATCCTTTATCATTTCTGTAAGATTTGTCTGCTTTGATTGTCTGGTTCTGTCCTTTGGGTTGCTTGCGCCGGTATGGGTTGATGGCGTTCACGAATTTTATCGCGAAAGGATCGAAACGGGTATATACGTATACGAAATTCTTCTGTAGCAGGAAATTCCATGCGAGCGATACGATCAGCGACACGGCAAGACGCGCGAACACGAATATGCCGTCGGCCTTGAAGCCGATTTGCTCGAGCCATCCGGCGTGTTGCAGCAGATGGTCAAGGGCGGTCGTGCCTCCGAGGTTGAGGATGAAGCTGCCGCCCCATATCAGGAAATATTTTACGGCCACAGCCTTTACCGAGCAGTGCTCGGCGCGGAAAGTGAACTTGTAGTTGATGCAGCAGTTTACCACGCCCCCTACCACCAGGCCGATGGCGGTGGCGAGAAACGAGCGCATGGGATCCTTGCCGAGGGGCATGAACACCCAGGCATAGAACACGAAGCACACTCCCATGTCGACCCACGAGGCTATCTGTGACGATACCGACGAGCGCAGGAAGGTGAATATGCCTTTCCCGGTAAGGAATTTGTCGGCGACCCGGCGTGTGAGACTGCGGTTTTCCGTGCCGGCTGACTGTCCGGTCGTTTTATCGTGGTTGGTACTCATCGTTTTCCGGGATTATTCTGTTCTTTTACGGCCGATATGACGGCTTTGGCTATGCTTGCGGCTGCTTCTGTGCGGCATGCCGAGAAACTGGGCCAGTCGTTGAAGTCGATTATTGACAGCGATCCGTCTTCGGCCTGTATGCATTCTCCCCCGTAGACCATTATGTTGAGCTCGCGGGCGGCTTTCCGGCATATGGCCTTCAGCTGCTCCTCGGTGCGGCGGTGCTCCTCTTTCTGCATCTTTGAGTCTTCCGGATCGAAGGGGCGGAACCAGTGGAAGAACGGTGTGCCCTCCACTCCGTAGAACTTCACGAGCTGTCCGGGCAGATGGCGCGATATCACGGCTCTCTTGAAACCGCGCAGGAAGTATTCCTGAAGCACATCCTGTGCCTCGTGTGCCGACCGCACGTAGCTCACGTCCTCGGCGTGCTGGGCGTGGTAATCGCCACGTTTGATCCAGCATTGCTGCATGCCCATGCGTATTAGCCGCTGCTTCACCACTTCGTCGGTGTCAACCACGATGCTCTCGGGATAGGGGATGTTGCTTCCGAGCAATATGCGTGCCTGGCGCTCGCGGATACAGTTCTCTATGCCGTAGCCGGAGTTGATCACCAGTTTCCCTTCATCTTCGAGCTGTTGGAGCAGGTCGGTGGAGCGCTTCTCGCGGCACATGTTTATTATCACCGGCTCTTTTGCGGCTCCTGTGGCGAACTGCTCCTCGCTGTAGATGTTGACCTCGCATCCGCGTTTGCGCAATTGCTCGGCCACGGTATTCATTATCGTGGCGTCGTTGCCTATATGATTGGGGGAAAACGCCCCCGCGCGCATTATGGCTGCAATCTGCGTCGTGGCCATGGTCTGTAGGTTAAAGTCTGATTTGTCCCGATCCCCGTTTCCAACCGACAAAGGTAACTATTTTTTTGCGAATACGCGAAATCAGAGTGTATGAAAGGGCCAAATAACCGCTCAACTGCCAGTTGGCGCAGGTTTGCAGGGTTCAATTGGCATACCCTTACCATACGGACATAAACAAGGCGGTGTGTCAAAATTTCAAGAATTTTGACA
>CADFRV010000266.1 GCA_902836725.1 Muribaculaceae bacterium | reverse complement strand
AGAGGGTCCAGGTCGGCGCGATGATTGATTATATTTATTCCAAAGGCAGCTATGACTATCAGGCCGCGAAAAATCTGACATGGGGTCTTTCAGGATCTTATATCGGGGAACGGTTTGAATTTCAGGGTAATTTCTATCATTTCAACCTCCTCCAGAAAGAAAACGGAGGTATTACCGACGACGCGTATATCCGCGATCCGGCCATTGTGCAAGGTGGTAATACTTCTGTAAACTGTAAGAACATACCGGTTAACCTTACAGGGTCGTTCAACCGTGTGGAAGGTACAGACCTATATCTCAACAGCCGATATAAGATGGGATTCTGGAAAGAAGAGCAAGTGAATGACACCACCGTAAACCGCACGCTTGTGCCTGTGACAAGTGTGATATGGACATTCCAGTATACCGACGGATTCCATAAATTTTATAATGACAATGCCGAGCAGAACCTCTCATTCTGGGATAACACCTACTTTTCGCCAAATTACACGAATGACCGGCAGAAATTATGGAAACTCCGCAATACAGTAGGCATCTCGCTACTTGAGGGATTCAACAAGTATGCGAAAGCCGGACTTTCAGCTTTTGTAACACATGAGGTACGGCATTACTCAATGCTGACAGACCGCGAGGAACCAACAGAAGCGCAATCTGAAATAATGAAAGATGACCCGTTCCCCGACATGCCTACGAGCGAGACACAGAACCTAGCCTGGGTAGGAGCGCAGCTGACAAAACAGCAGGGACGCATTTTCAACTACAACGTTACCGGAGAAATCGGATTGGTGGGACCCGCTGCAGGAGAGATCAAGGTTAACGGCCATATCATCACACGCATACCACTGTTCGGAGATACTGTTGCTGTAAAAGCGGGCGGTCATTTTACAAACCTGACCGCACCCTGGCTTATGCAGCACATGAAGTCCAATCACTTCGTATGGGAGAACGATTTTTCAAAGACCCGCTCTTTACGGCTCGGAGGTGAATTGATGATACCTTGGACACGAACATCGGTATCAGCCTCTGTGGAGAATCTGCAGAACCAGATTTATTTCAACGAACAGGCGCTGCCGGTACAATATGGCGGAAGCGTGCAGATATTCAGCGCCACACTGAAACAGAATTTCAAATTCGGCGTGTTCAACTGGGACAATACAGTGACATACCAGACTACAAGCCAGTCTTCCGTGATACCATTGCCAAACCTGGCGCTTACAACCAATATGTATGTCCTGTTCCGGATAGCGACACTGCATGTGCAGCTCGGATTGAATTGCGACTATTTTACGAAATACAAGGGAGTTGATTATCAGCCTGCCACAATGGGATTCTTTAATCAGAGCAAGATTGACATAGGCGATTATCCTTTTGTAAGCGCTTATCTCAACTGTAAGCTTTCAAAATGCCGGTTCTATCTCATGATGTCGCACCTCAATCAGGGCATGACAGGCACTATGTATTTCTCAATGCCGCATTATCCGATGAATCCGCGCAGATTTCAACTCGGCCTCAGCATCGATTTCGCCAACTGAGCAAATTCCATCATACCTAACCCATAAGCAGGGGGGTGAATGAACTTCATGGCATCCGGATTTTTTATAAATATATGGTAATACCCTATACGCGTTATGTTTGAAAAAATCCCGCAGAAAAAAGGCAACATGTCACTATACCTGCTTTTGCTGGTTGTGGCTTTAGGCGGAATGTTCATGCTAAAGGAATGTTCCGCGAGGCAGCTGCCTCCCAAAACGGAGCGTATTGCCGGAGGCGACACGCTTAATGTCGCAATAGAAATATCCCCTATGGGTGTTTCCATGTCCGGCGACACACTCGGAGGTGTATATTACACAATGCTCGATCAGGCCGCCAGAAAACATGGCAGAGCTATAAAATACCATCCTTTCACTCAGCTTGAAACCGCATTACAGGGACTTGATGCCGGCAAATACCGGCTTGTCGTGAGCGATATACCGGCTACAGCCGAACTCAAACAGAAATATCTTTTTATAGATCCGGTAGGCATAGACCGTCAGGTGTTGGTGCAACGGAAAGACAGCGCCACAGACACCCCTCTGATAACAACACAATTTGATCTTGCAAAACAAGAGGTTGTCCTTCCGAAAGGATCGCCGTTCATATCACGCCTCAGAAATCTGTCTCACGAGATTGGAGATACTATATACATACGCGAAGACTCCGCCTATTCATCCGAACAACTGGTAATACTTACTGCTGTCGGAGAACTGCCGCGGGTCGTAGTTAGCGCCCGTGTGGCCGCTCCCCTTCTTGAACGTTACCCACAACTCGACGCCTCACTCGGCATTTCATTCAATCAATTCCACGGATGGGTATTAAACCAGTCCGACTCTCTTTTGCGTGACACACTTTCACTATGGTTCCCCACAAAACAATGACGGCAACAGCGTGATCCACACCGATGCCGTCAGCTATAATCATTTTAATAATCCCGGTGAGAGATTTATTGAATGTTTCTCTACCGGAGGAAAGGATTGGTATGTTCCTCCCGTGAAATGGTTGTCGCAGGGCCATGTCCGGGATATACGATTGTCGAGGGGGGCAACGACATAAGTTTATCACGCACACTGTTCAATAATGCCGTGCCGTTTCCACCGGGTAGATCCACTCTTCCTATAGAACCTGCAAACAATGTATCGCCCGTTATCACCATACCCGCCGATGGGATATAGTAACAGACACCACCTGGAGAATGCCCCGGTGTGGAAATCACCTTTATTTCCTCCTTGCCAAGAGTCAGTATGCTTTTGTCATCTACAAACCGATCCATTTCAAGCGGTGTGACATTTATTGGCAAATGAAACATTTTCGCTTGTTGTACACGGTTGGCGGCGAGAGGCAGATCTGCCTTATGTCCCACAACCGGCACATCGGGACACATGGCACGCAACGCATCTATTCCAAAAGTATGGTCAATATGTGCATGGGTCAGAAGAATGTATTTCAGTTTAAGGGAATGTTCCTTGATATAGCCGGATAATTTATTCACCTCCTGGGCATCAGACATTCCGGGGTCTATGACGGCTGCCTCCAACGACTC
>CADFRV010000265.1 GCA_902836725.1 Muribaculaceae bacterium | reverse complement strand
AGGAGCGCGGACTTTCAAAGAAGCAGTTTGCCGACCAGATAGGTAAACGTCCGAGCGAGATAACTCGGTGGCTGAGCGGACAGCATAATTTCACCGTCTCCACTCTTGCCATGCTGTCGGCATTTTTCGGCAAATCCATAATCTCCGTCTAATCATGGCCAATGAATCCCTGTCGGCGGCCAAAGCTGCCAAGAATGATGAGTTCTACACTCAATATTACGATATTGAGCGTGAGATAAACGCATATCTCGAATTTGACCCTGATGTGTTCTGTGGAAAAACTGTCCTGTTGCTATGTGATGACCCGGAATGGAGCAATTCGCACAACACTTTCAGACACTTGGCCTGAAGAAACAGATTTCCACTTCATACGCGCCGGAGAGATGTGGATATGTCACGCCGTATTATTACAGTAGCATAATGATAAGACATGAAAATTCTCATAAATGCGGTGGAAGGGGGGGGCATTTGGAAGGGGCAGGAATATGAGGCGGTAAATCTCCTGGAGACGCCTGTCTGTCTGTAAGATAAAAAATAATGTTAAAATGCTGAGAATACATTATTAATTTGTAAATTTGCCATGAGAGAAGACACATCGTCGTTTAGTCGCTGATGGTGTGTCAGGCCGCAATAGCGGCGATTACCTGTATACCATGTAAATAACCCAAACTTTTTTATAACCTATCATGGCAGATAATAAAGAAAAACTGTTCACGCAGTTTCCGCCTGTAAGCTATGAGACATGGCGAGCAAAGGTGGATGCCGATCTTAAAGGTGTTCCCTTTGACAAGAAACTTGTCTGGCGTACCAACGAGGGCTTCAACGTGCAGCCCATGTATCAGCGTCAGGACATTGAGAATTTACCTACTGTAAATTCACTTCCCGGCGAATATCCTTCTGTGCGTGGAACCCGCGATGACAACAATTGGCTCACACGTCAGGAAATTCTTCCCGTCGACCCGAAGGAGGCCAACAAGGTGGCTCTCGACGTTCTCGGCAAAGGGGTGAATTCACTTGGCTTTACTGTAAAAGAACCCACCGCAGAGACACTCGCCACACTTCTCGAAGGTATAGACCTGGAGAAAGTGGAGGTGAACTTCACCACATGCCCCCGCAAGGCAGTGGAATTCGCCCGTGTGCTTGCCTCTTTCCTTAAGGAGAAAGGTGTCGCCGAGACTTTCCGCGGCTCGATAGACTACAATCCCCTCAAACGCGCCTTCCGTCATGGCACGGAAGTGGATACCGCAGCCATCGCCGCCGAGGCCAAAGAGATGCTCGAGGCTCTCGAAGGTGTGCCCGGAGTGCGTTGCCTGAGTGTGAACTCCGATATATTCTGCAATGCCGGCGCATACATCTTCCAGGAACTGGGCTACGCTCTCGCCTGGGGTGCCGGATGGCTCACTCTCCTTACCGACGCCGGCATGGATGCCACCAAGGTAGCATGCCGCGTGAAATTCAATATGGGTGTGTCAAGCAACTACTTCATGGAGCTTGCCAAGTTCCGTGCCGCACGCATGATGTGGGCGCAGATCGTGGAGCAGTACAAGCCCTCATGCAAGTGTGCCTGCAAGATGATGGCGCATGCCACGACATCGCGCTTCAACCAGACGATATACGACGCACATGTGAACCTGCTCCGCAGCCAGACAGAGGCCATGTCGGCCGCTCTCGCCGGAGTAGACTCCATCACTGTCACCCCGTTTGATACCCCCTATAAGACGCCCGACGAATTCTCGGAACGTATAGCACGCAACCAGCAGCTCCTGCTCAAGGAGGAAAGCCATCTTGACAAGGTGGTGGATCCCGCAGGCGGTTCATATTATGTGGAGACCCTCACCGTATCCATCGCCAACGAGGCATGGAAACTCTTCCTCGAAGTTGAGGAGAAGGGTGGTTTCGCCGCTTGTGTGAACTCCGGAGAGGTTCAGGCTGCTGTGAATGCCTCAGGTGTGAAACGCCATCAGGACATGGCACGTCGCAAGGAAATACTTCTGGGTACCAACCAGTTCCCGAATTTCAACGAATTCGCCGCACAGAAGATTGAGAATGGCGCCGATCCCTGCGCAAAGCACGACGGCGAGGGTTGCGGATGCGCCGCCGGTGGCGACAAGGCCAAAGCCCTCAACAGCGAGCGTCAGGCAAGCGACTTCGAGGCGCTGCGTCTTGCCACAGAGCATGCCGCCAACCGTCCGAAAGCATTCATGCTTACCATCGGTAACCTGGCCATGCGTCTGGCACGTGCTCAGTTCTCCTCCAACTTCTTCGGGTGTGCAGGCTACGAGATACTCGACAACATCGGTTTCAACACCGTGCAGGAGGGTATCGACGCCGCTATGGAGAAGGGTGCCGACATTGTGGTGCTCTGCTCTTCCGACGACGAGTACGCCACATTTGCCCCCGAGGCGTTCAAGCTCCTCGGCGGCCGCGCTGAGTTCGTGGTGGCAGGTGCTCCCGCCTGCACCGACGAGCTTAAGGCACAGGGCATAGAACACTTCATCCATGTGCGCTCCAACGTGCTCGAAACTCTTCAGGAATTCAACAAGCGTCTCCTTAAAAACAAGTAAGCCATGAAACCCGATTTCAAAAACATGAATATCATAGCCGACGCTTTCGGTGCGCCGGCAGCTGCTCCCCATGCAGCCGGTGAGGATTGGCTCACTCCCGAGCTTATCCCCGTAAAACCAGTATATACAAAGGCTGACCTCGAGGGTATGGAACACCTCGACTATGTGGCCGGTCTTCCCCCCTTCCTGCGTGGTCCGTACAGCGGCATGTATGCCATACGTCCCTGGACCATCCGCCAGTATGCAGGCTTCTCTACCGCAGCTGAATCCAATGCGTTCTACCGCCGCAACCTCGCCTCTGGCCAGAAGGGTCTTTCTGTGGCGTTTGACCTCGCCACACACCGCGGCTACGACGCCGACCATCCCCGTGTTGTCGGCGACGTGGGCAAGGCAGGTGTGAGCATCTGCTCGGTAGAAGACATGAAGGTGCTTTTCGACGGCATACCTTTGAACAAGATGTCTGTGTCCATGACCATGAACGGCGCTGTGCTCCCCGTGCTCGCCTTCTATATCAACGCAGG
>CADFRV010000264.1 GCA_902836725.1 Muribaculaceae bacterium | reverse complement strand
CACGCGCGAAATTCCGGTGGCTGTGGTAGACCGTTGCCGCACGGCAGAAAGCCGTGAGTTCGTGCGCCATGCCGATGCCACCCAGGCCATGAAAATCTGCGGTTATGCCGCCGATATGGCAGAGGCAAAACGCTGGTGGGAGGAGAAGAAATGCTTCGGCGTCATAGAGATACCGGCCGACTACTCTGAGAAGGTGACACGCGGCGAGCAGGGTGTGATACAGTTCTACAGCGATGCCAGTCTGCTGCTGCGTTACCGCACTTTCCTTGAGTCGCTTACCGAATTGCAGATGGCCACCGATTCCGATCTGCGCGAGATGGCCATAAACACACTTGGAGTGTCGGGCATAGCCTCAGCCGGAGGCTCCTCCATACAGACCGAAGCCTATTTCCTGGGGGATCCGCAGCAGGGTTTCGCATCGTTCATCATGCCGGGTATCGTGGTGCTTATCCTGCAGCAGAGCATGCTGCTCGGCATCACATTCCTCGGAGGAGCTTCCAATGAGCGGCGGCGCCTCAACCGCGGGTTCGACCCGCTGGCAATAAACGCCTCCCCTTTCGCCGAGATCCTCGGAAAAGCGTTATGCTACGTGATCCTTTACCTGCCTCTGAGCATCTACATACTGCATTATATCCCCACATGGTTCAATTTCCCGCATCTGGGGAATCTCGTGGAATACATACTGTTTATCTTCCCCATGCTTCTGGCTACAGCCATGCTCGGCCTCACATGCGTATGCATGGTTCCCGAGAAAGAGAGCGCGTTCGTGCTGATAGTGTTCACTTCGGTGGCGTTCCTGTTCCTCTCCGGTCTCACCTGGCCGCGCTATGCCATGCAGCCGTTCTGGCAGTGGATGGGCGACATAATCCCCGCCACATGGGGCATGGAAGGCTTCATTCGCATCAACAACAACGGCGCCACACTCTCGCAGGAGGCCGTGCCATACCGCTGGCTCTGGTGCCTCACCGCCGTATATACGCTCACCGCGTGGCTCGTGGCCTCGCTTCGCGCATATGTCAGCCGCGCCGCCCTCAGGTCGGCCCGCGCCCGCTGACCCCCTCACTTCTCCCGCCCGGATACAAAAAGCCGGCGTTGTATCAGACAAACTTGATACAACGCCGGTTTTATGATTTGGCTAAATGAACCTGGTTTGTGAAAGATATGATATCGTCGACAGAAGCCAGATCTGATAGCCTGTATTTCTGGAGGAGGGTTAGTCCCAGATGGAGTCTACGTTGAACACTTCGAGGTTCTTGATGGTGACGCGGTTGCCGTGGAAACGGAAGCCTTCGCGGTCGCCGTCGGGAAGATGGCGGCTCATGGAGTAGGAGAAGAGGCCGCCGTCAACGAATACTTCCACAGATGTGCGGTCAATGTAGATGTCGGCTGTCAGCTCCATGCTGGTGGGATCCTGGGGAGAGTAGTGGTTGCCGTTGAGCGTGGTGCCGTTGAGGTCATAGTCCACAAGGCGCTGTCCGGCAAGGCATATTGAGGCGTCTGTGGCATGTGACAGATGGAGTGTGGCACGCACGCGCAGCCGGTCGGCGTCAGAGAATTTCTCGAGCGCCTTGTTGGCCTGGTCCTGTGTGAGGTTGGTCCAGCTGCCGGCAGGTTTGCAGAGGCTTTCCACCTCCTTTACGGGTGTGCTTATGAGGCGCACGCCATCTTTGGTGGTGCGCAGAGACAGCTCGGTGGGGAGGAGCATGATGCCGTTGAATGGCATTCCTGGATGGCCGAGGCGTCCCCAGCCGATCTGTATGCGGCGTCCGTCGGATTCGGGGATATTGTTGAAGGTCTGGGCGGCGTAGATGGTGCCGGCGCAGTTGCGGTGTTTGCCTGAGCGGGGAGTGAATTTCTCGCCGTCGAAGTCGCCGAGCATATATGTGCCCGATGCGCCGTACATAACCCACATCGTATTGTTCTTGTCGCCGTCAACGGGGAGGGGGAAGAGTTCGGGACATTCCCAGAATCCGGTGACATGGCTCTTGTATGTCCAGTCGCGCAGATTGTCGGAGGTGTAGATGGAGTGTCCGTCGCGCTCGTTGAGCACCATCACCCAGTGGTCGCCGTAGCGGAACATCTTGGGGTCGCGGGTGTCGTGGGTATCCCATATCTCCTTGCTGTTGACCACGGGATTTCCTTCATATTTGGTGAACGTGCGTCCGTTGTCGGTGCTGTAGGCTATGCCCTGCATCTGGCGGTCGTCGTTGTTGATAGTGTAGGCCGCAACCATCGCCGGCGACTGTTTGCTTCCGAATCCCGAAGTGTTGTCGTGGTCTATCACGGCCGAGCCGGAGAACATTGTGCCCATATGGTCGGGATGAAGGGCGGTGGGAAGCTCTGTCCAGTGTATGAGGTCCTTGCTTACGGCATGGCCCCATGTCATGTTCTCCCAGTCGCGTTCAAAGGGATTGTGCTGATAATAGAGATGATACTCGCCGTTGTGGTACACAAGGCCGTTGGGATCGTTGATCCATCCGCGGCGGGTGGTGAAGTGGTACTGCGGGCGGTTCTTCTCGTGATATATCGTTGATTCTCCGTGGATGGTGTCGGCCTGGTAAATGGCGTCCATCCCTTTTGTGCCGTCGGGATACTTGATGGTAAGTTTCTTGCCTTTCAGCGCCGAGATATCCTTGAATACCCAGTATTCCGGGGTTCCCGGTGCCACACGTGCCACAAAGGGCATGGGATCCATACCCTTTGCCTCAAGCGTCAGCGGTATGCGGTCCACGCTGTGCGAAATGGGTATGTTGAGGTATTTGCCGGTCACTTTCATCGTGAGCTCGGCACCTTGCAGCATGTAGCCGGCGGAAAGCGCGGCTGCCAGTATGAAAAATCGGTTATATCGCATGATATTGATTTTTGGTTATTCTGAAGATCGGTTAACGATTGCAAAGTTATATAATCGCGGCTATATGGAGAGATTAAAAATCGTGCATAGATGATTATTTTTGTTGCATTGGGCATGATTGTTTACTTTTGTACTATGAAGTCATTTAAACTTTTTCTTTAATGGCTTCACAAACCCTCTTCTTTAAGAATTTGGCCTCTTTTTGCCTGCTTTTAACCTTATTTTCAGTCACGACGCCCGCATCGCTCACTCAAATTCAGTTAAAATCAGCTCAAAAACATCCTCAAATTC
>CADFRV010000263.1 GCA_902836725.1 Muribaculaceae bacterium | reverse complement strand
CGTCAAGTGCTGCGCCACCGATCAGACCACCGTCAACGTCGGGTTTGGCAAAAAGCTCTGCCGCATTGCTGGGCTTGCAGCTGCCGCCATAGAGGATTGAAGTATTGTCAGCAACCTCTTTACCATATTTGCAGGCGATAACCGAGCGGATGTGGGCATGCATGTCCTCAGCCTGCTCTGCTGTGGCGGTTTTGCCTGTTCCGATAGCCCATACCGGCTCATATGCCAGAATCAGCTTACCGAAATCCTCGGCGCTCAGATCGAAGAGGGCATCTTCAATCTGTTTTGTAACCACCTCGTTGTATGTGCCGTCCTCGCGCTGCTCCAGAACCTCACCGATGCAGAAGATAGGGGTAAGATTCTCGGCAAGAGCGAGATTTACTTTCTCTTTCAGGATTTCCGATGTCTCGCCATAGTACTGACGGCGCTCTGAGTGACCAAGTATCACATATTTAGCTCCGGTAGAAGCCACCATAGGAGCAGAAACCTCGCCTGTATATGCACCCTTTACGTGGTCGGCGCAGTTCTCGGCACCGAGGCCAAGCTTATCTGTATCGATAGCGGCAGCTACGGAAGCCAGATGAGTGAAAGGAACGCAGATCACAACATCGCATTTGGGAGTTGCATTCTTGAGAGCCTCGTTCACATCCTTGGCGAGACCTACACCTTCGGCAAGAGTGGTATTCATCTTCCAGTTGCCGGCTACAATATTCTTTCTCATTTCAATATTTTTATAAACAGTTAGTTCCAAACATATTAACGGATCATGCGATCGGCATGCCGGGGCTTTGCCACAGCTTGTCCGCATTTATGCCGCCCTCTGTATGCCGTACACATGCGGCCATAAAACAAAGCCTCTGCAAAGATACAATAAATTTCAGACCTCACCAATATCCCCGTCCCTCTTTGTGCTATTCTGCGCAGCCTCTGTGATAGAAGATTTGCCCTCCTGGCTTACAGGATGCCCCTTGCGGGAAGAAAGCCATTTGCGTATGCCGAACCTTATTCCGAGAATAATTCCCTGACATGCGTATAACAACAGCAGACCTCCACCGAATATAAGATTGAGCATGAAAAGTTTTCCGTCGGAATATCCCCTGATCTCCTCCATAAAGCGTTCGGGCGTTTCAGGCGCTTCTATCACTCCTGGTGTCAGCATTCCGACCGCATTTTTCGAAGTCACCACCCCATCGCGGAGGGTCACCACAGACAGTGTGCCGCGAGCAAGCTCCTTGAGCTGTGCATCATCGGCAGAATAACAGGGATATTCAGCCATCGCAATGTCGCGCCATCTGTCCACCGCGCGTCTGTCGCCCCCCAGCAGCGCAACGACCGGAATACCCAGGCTGTCTGCATATTCATACATTTCATTCACAGTAAATGTATAGGAAATATCCGCCCTGACCGGTTCCGGTATGATCAGCAGTATTTCATCACCTGATGCATTAAGAACCTCGGAAGTCACCTCTTCGTCACCGTCGAATATGGCAAGACTTGTACTCCCGTCCGCCAAAGCTTCGTTTCCTATATATATTCGGTCTACGAAATTCCACGTAGAATCTGGAAGCTCGTCGATACTGAAATCACGTTTTTCACCATCCTTTTCATACAGGAAACGATAGTGCGTGTCATCTTCCACATCTTCATCCGCTCTTGCAAGCCCGGTCCCCACAGGATATGACCTGAAATCCATCAACGGTTGGATATTATATCCATACAGCCCCACAAGCAGAATATACAATGATATCCACGCGCCAGTCATCCATTGTATCGATGGTTCGAAAAATCCCTGCCTCAGTCTATTGTTACGGCATGCAAGAAATACAAGAGCTGCCGTAATAGCCACATTTTTCCAGAATGTGGCTGCATTGGAGAGGATCCAGAAATCGCCGAAACAGCCGCAATCACTCACGGGATTCTCTATCCAGATATACAATGTAAGGGGAAGCATCACCCCCATCATCAGCAGCAACCCCCAGGGCGCAACCCTTTTGTAGCACCCCATTGCGAGAAGCGCGCCCATCACAAACTCATATCCCGAGATCATCAGCACGGCCATGAGCACAACCGTACGCGGTTCGGTAAAATGCCATACGGCAAGGTACTCTTCGATTTTGAATATGAATCCCCAGGGATCCACCATCTTCACGAATCCGGACATGACGAAAAGGCCGCCAATCAGCAGCCTCAACAGCCATATCGTCCCTATCTGCCATATCGGCAATCGGTTTTGCCCACTCATATAAACAAGGATTTGATCTGTATCAACCTTGGCTACCTGGTCTCCACTGCAAGCTTTATGATACCGAACAACGAGTAGTTGATCATATCAAGATAGTTCGCGTCAACACCCTCCGACACAAATGTCTTTCCGGCGTGATCCTCGATCTCCTTGGTACGCATCAGTTTCATAAGTATGAGATCCGTATATGAGCTGACACGCATTTTGCGCCATGCCTCGTCGTAATCATGGTTTTTTCTCATCATAAGAGTTTTAGTCTCGCCCATATGGCGGTCATACAGTGCGAGAGCCTCCTCGACAGTAATATCCTTGCCGGATGCGAAGCCGAGTTCAAGCTGTATCAGCGCGATAATACCATAATTCACAATCGCTATAAAGCCGTCGAGTATGCTTTCGTCGTCTACTTTCGCCTCACCTTTTGTCTCGAGCGAGCGTATGCGGTCTGCCTTTATAAGAATCTGGTCCGTCACAGATGTGGGACGCATCATACGCCAAGCCGCACCGTAATCAGCAAGTGTTACAATACGGGCGCAGTGGAAAGCGGAATGGCCTATACCGGCGGCTTCGCATCCTATCTGAGCACTGGCGGCACGTTCGACGGCTGCTACAACGAGGGTAATGTACGGGCAATGTCTCTCCGTCCGGAACTCAGCGGAGACTTCTCCGCTTATCAGGTTGGCGGTATCGTGGCTGATCTCTACGGCAACGTGCGTCATTGCTGGAACGCCGGCGACATAGTAACCGACGGACATGACGTTGGCGGCATCGTAGGTCTGCAAGGGCGCTCCACCAAAATCACCGGTTGCGTCAACCTCGGACACGTAACTGTCAGCGAATCTGCCAGTCATCTGAATCTGATAGGAGCCTCTGCCACTGGTTTCCAGCCCATAGCTGCCGGCATCGTATCG
>CADFRV010000262.1 GCA_902836725.1 Muribaculaceae bacterium | reverse complement strand
ATAAAATAACAATATTCCCCCAAGTGCAAGACAATCTTAAATGAAAGAGCCGTGTTGAGGAATAATAAAATCTTGTCCACAAACTGTTGTATGTCAGAATTTGTTTATATCTTTGCATCCAAGAATCGCACTGTGTGTGGGCTAAACTTGCGTAAAGCATAAGGGGTCGCCACAGTCGGTTCTTTTTTATTGTATGGCATCTGTAATCGTATACAGGAATCGATCGTAAGCGATACGATGTCGGTCTCTCCGACATTGAGATATACCGGCCATGCAATTCGGCCTCATAGTAATAGCAATCTCGGCAGCGTCGTATGGTGTAGGGATTGTAATCCGACATGGTCTTCTGCTCGATACCGGGGTTGAAACGGAAGATGCCTTTTGTATCGCGCTGTAAGACGGCTTCGCCAAGCGCCATCGCATCATTGTGTGGTATCTCGTCGTACTTGGATTTAGGCACCTGAACGACGGCGCAGCGGCAGTTCCATCCATTCGGTGGGTAAAACTCCTCCCAGAACGGATCGGATGGCGGAAGTGTCACTCCATCGAGAGCTGCATGCTCGGAGCAGACGCGATCATCTTTCTGAGGTCGATACTGGAGGTTATAGCGATCACCATCCTCCATGAATTGTTTCCATTTGGCAGCCATCTCAGCCGATGCGGTGACGAAGTTGTATTCAGCCCGGAGATAGTTGGCATTGTATGTAGAGTCGATGCTTCGCACATCGTTCAAAAACTGTTCGAACGGTTTTCTATTGCCGTTACCATCAAACAGCGACGGGAATGCCTCGTTCAGTTCATGGAATGTCTTGAGACCCGAGAAGATAAAATTGGACCGCTGAAGCCTTCGGCGCATAGCGTCCTACATCTCAACCTTAATAAAAGCGGAATCAAGCACCGAGGCATGGGTACCGATAAAATCCTGCACAGCAGGTTCTGCGAGAATCTCCACTCGGAATTCTGCGTCTTTCTCCCGGAAGAGCAACTTCATAATGCCATTAAACAGGGATGATAAATTCTCGCGGATTTTATAGCCTGAGAATCGACTGTTTTGGAAAAATCCTCAAAAATCGGCAGCCTGAAAAATATCCTTTCTTCAAGGCTAAAAAATCAGAGGTTGCGCCATAAACCTTAATTACGACACAACCTCGTCTATGCGATTTTTTATTTAAGTGCGATTTTCAATCTAGCGTCGCCATATGCCGCGATATACAATCCTGCCGGAAATCGATCCAGAGAAATCTGTGAAGATGCCGGCACGGCGGAATATATCGCACGCCCGTTAATATCCGTTATTACCAGACGGTCCCCGCTATCCTCCGTGTCACCGTCAACATATAGCACGTTCCCTTCAAGCCGTAAACGGCGACTTGCATCATGGGTGGAATACAACACGTCAGACAGGGCCGTCATATGATCGGAAGGTGTGACACGGAAAGCGGCTATACCACTGCCGGGAGTACTTACAAACAGATCCGTGACAGGAGTGTCATCACCTGCAGGCCTGTGCCAACCGGACAGTTGGTCATTATCCACTTTTCTCGATGTGATCAATTGCCTGTAATATGCCGGTGCGACTTTAGCCGGACGACTGAACGGTTTAGACGGGATACTGACATATGCGTCGCCCATACTCGACAACGTAGACACATCCGGCCATTCTGTCACGCTGAATTGCGCGCCGTTAGTCTCATCGAAATGCTGAGGGTAAACGGCCATAGTATGGTCGCCATGTCTGAACGTATAAAAACCACGGCACTCCCTCTGCGCGGTCGGATTACCCGGGAATGTCTCGCGCCCTACAAATATAATGTCGTTGCCTGCGCCTGTACCTCTATACAGCATCGGGGCACCACTGCCTTTAAGATCCGCTGCCTGGGTGGTGGTGACAACCGCGTATCTCGATTGCCCTGCGACGAAATGAATTTCAGGCCGGGAGATATTCCCCCAAGCACCCGTTTCATGATTTCTTTCAAAATTCACTCTCGAGAGCACGACGCTCGACGCCACTCCATTTTCATCGCCAGTAGTAACTGTCACTTCCGCATAATCAAAATAGTTGGCATTAAACGGCACATATTTCCACACGGGAAGAAGGCCGACCTTGTAGTTTCCGGAAGATATGTCGCCCTCTACCCGGTCAACCTTCGTCAGCAGACAAGCATCCTCATTTTTGTCAGTAAAATTATCGAACCCGAGCTGCAGATCCGCCTCACAGGCGCTGTCCGACAAAAGTTGCCCATCCTGTGACAAAGGGACCATATATATTACAGCAGATTTGTAGTTGTCAGTCTTGCCAAGTATCGTGACTAACATCAGATTTCCCGACTCGTCATTCGTAATGACAAAATTATTTACATCCTGCCTGACAAAACTTGCCACCCCCGACGTCTGATTGGTCTCTTTTTTGAAAGGCCTGAACCTGTCTGGACATTCAATAAGCCACGGTTGTAGTTCGCTTCCATTGTTTGCATCGAACCTGCGGATAAAAATCGTGCTCCTTTCCTCACCGGTCTCAATCGGATCTATATGGTTCACACATACATATACAGTTCCGCCCGACACTGCGATAGAATTGTTATTCTGGTAACCGTCAAGATTGTTAAGCACCGTCTCCCATAACGGCAATATCATCGTAGGCGTGGCATCTCCAGCCAGTGACAACTGTGCCTCAGGCGATAAGATATCCCGCGGCACTCCCTGCGTGCTTTGTGCATTCAACGGATTAAGACAGGCAAACATCATTCCCAGAAACGTCGGCAGACCTCTGGGTATGGTCGATTCAGATAGACGCATGTACAACGAAATTTAAAATTTACAAAAAGACGCGGATATCGAGGATTGATCAAATACCGCAAACACGTTAATTATATACCGCCATAACAGTCGGTTACGATTGTAATAGCACCGATGCCGCAAAGATACATCTTTTCAACAAAAATGCACAACATTATCCCAATTATTTTTTACACTTCCCCCGAATATTTTTATAAATCTCCCGGAATAGCCCCATCGACCTCTGTAACACCCATAAAACACCCCTGCAGAATGCTCCTTTTTACAATTGTTTTAAAATTTTTCGCTCAAAATTTTGCAGTTTCAAAAATAGTTCCTACCTTTGCATCGCTGAAACGGAAGAACAACATAATCCTCCAGCAAAAAGGTGCCATAGCTCAGTTGGTAGAGCAAAGGACTGAAAATCCTTGTGTCCC
>CADFRV010000261.1 GCA_902836725.1 Muribaculaceae bacterium | reverse complement strand
AGGCAATCGACACCGGCTCTTTTGTTTTTATCTCGGGCCAGATCCCTGTAAATCCTGAAACCGGTGAAATACCCGAAGGCATCACTGCCCAGACAGCGCAGTCGCTCGCAAATGTGAAAGCTATTCTTGCCGAGGCAGGTCTGACAGTCGACAATGTTGTGAAAACCACGGTTTTCCTTTCTGACATGGCTAATTTCGTGCCGATGAACGAAGTGTATGCCGGCGTTTTCACCGCGCCTTTCCCCGCCCGCTCTGCAGTGGCCGTGCGCGAGCTTCCCAAGCAGGTGCTTGTAGAAATCGAGGTGATCGCAGTGCGCTGATCCTCCCTCCGGAATTCAGAATAACTTAGAAGAGGCGATGTACTGCTGACCGCGGCACATCGCCTCTCCTTAGTTATTCAGATGTTATTATATGCGCACGCCGGCACCGAGCATCAGGTTCTGGGGACGTTTGAAGTCGCCGAGACGGTAGCCTACATTCAGATATATATGGCGTGTGACAAAAGCCTTAAGTGCGAGCGACTGGTAGAACCTCTGGTTGCCGGCAGGATTGACGAAGTCGTATCCTATGCCGGCGTTTACGGAGAAAATCGGCATTGTCAGTTCGGCATGTGCCGATAGACCCGCACTCAGCTGTTTCCCGAACGGGGGACGATGGAATTTGATGTCGTCACCCGTGGTCCATTGCACCCAATAAGGTTCCAATCCGGCGCTTTCGTCAAACTGTATGTCAAGAGAGGGGCCTACAGCCACCCATCGGTTGAGCCGGCGCATAGGGGCGAACTGTATGCCGGCCACACCAAATCGTCCAGGGCACATCTGTGGCGCGTCGTTGATAGTCACCACACGTTTTCTCACAGCCCCATAAGCCGTTATGTCATAAAACCACCTTCCTTTGTCGGCTTCTTGCTTTAGCTCGGCCGATGGAGCAGGGGTATCTCCCGCATAGGGATTGAACAGGTATGTCAGCGCTATGGATGCACCGAGGGTGTTGACCCCCTTGTTGGGCCAGGATGTGTTGCCGTTTGAATAATGTGTCGCCGCGATTCCGGCGGAAAGGATCATATGGTCGGAAACACTGTAATGGAATTTGAACGCGGCCCTGATGTGGGCAGTGACGGATGTGCTCACTGCGGTATTGTATTGGGGCTGCTCATGTTTCCATCCAAGGGCTGCTCCGAATTCCCATTCATATCCGATCCAGAGACGGCGGCCCAGATGTGCGATCGGTGCTCCCTGGTAAAGAAACAGTGACACCGGTGTGCCGAGGAGATCGCGGTGGAAGAAGGTATTCATGTCAACCCCCTGGTATAGCCCCGGATAGAGCATCCCCTCGCGTGATGCCGGATTGAAACTGAAGTCAAGGCGTATGCCTGACGACAGGGCGCTCCTGATCCGGGTCTCTTCCTGATTCTTTCCCCTGAGGAAAGAGTTTGTACCGGGTACGAAAGCGGGGGATACAGCCACAGAGGCGCGCCACTGCACCGGGCCGGCGAGAGGTGCGGGTATTGTATCGGCTTTTGCCTGTGACATTGCCAGGACGGTTATGGCCGTAAAGGCAAGTTTTTTGATCCTATTGCTCATGTTCTTCTGTATATATTCTATATCCCACAGGTTCCGACACCGTGCATACACCGCTTTCCATGTATCCACGGCCTGATACAGGATTGATGAAATGCACAAAGAACGGCACTGTGGCGGAGGAATATTCCACGCCGCATATAGCCCTCACCGTAGTATACGGGGGCACCTCAACCGATACTGTCAGATCCTTTGGGGTATTTTCCGGCACATATGTGTGTTTTTCTCCCAGCCGCATCCAGCAGCGCTCTCCACCCTCTATGATCCATTTGCCTCCTTTATATGCGGGGAGCTTCACCTCTACTTCAAGACTGTTCGCCACGAAATTTTCAGGGTCGAGGAGCGCCACCCCTTCTTTGCCGTAATAAGGTTTGAATTCGATATGTTGCGTTATAGGAGAGTTGTTGCGCAAGGTCCGCGCTTCGCTTTCAATTTTTGAGATGGGGGTTACGTCGAGCCGGTTGTCCACGAAAACAAGCGATGTCATTCTCATCGGTTCACCGGGAAGCAATGTCACATTGATGGTTTCCACCACATATTCGTAGTCGAGCGAGACGAAGATCTCCTGTTCGGTTTCCGATGAGTTCTCGGTAGAGTAAAACGACAGTACGCCATCTTTGATTGCCACATCGAACGTTATCCACATGGATTCATAGTGTATCAGGCTCAGATCATCCGACGGCCATGTGCCGTCTACCTCTTCTCCTCTTTTATCGTAATATTTTACGTATGAGGTGCTGATATCGGTGGATCCGATGTAGATGTGTTTGAGATCTTTCTCTTTATATGTGACAGTAGCGATGCCTCCGTCGCCATCGATCACAACCTCGTTGGCCGAAGGTGAACTGTCTTCAACAAAAATATCGTTGTTGCATGCTGCCAGAGGGAGACTTGCAAGAATGGTTATAGCAAATTTTTTCAGATTTAGAGTCATTGGCGGAGTTCTTGGGAGAGTGAGGGATTTACAGAGTCGAGAGTGGCGAGAAAAGCCTCTATGTAGGCGTCGGCCACACGGTCGTATCCTCTTGTGCGGAGACGGTGCTCGCGTTCACGCACATCAAGCAATACCGCTTCAATCTGCATGGTGTCGAGTGGTGCGCCGGTTTTCAGTTCCATGGCGCGTTCCTGTCCCATCTGTCTGGCACCTTCTATGGTTTCTTTCGTCTGCTTGCCGTCTGAACAGCCTGCGATGGCGATGCCTGATATGATGATGAAGGATATTATATATGTTTTAAGCGTAATAATTTTCATGACTTACTTATGAGTGCCATTGCTATTTTCGCGCAGGCTTCGGCGTCGGCGAGCGCGTTGTGGTGATTGTAGAACGGTATGCCGAGAAAATCGCACAGGCATGGGAGGGAGAATGAGGGGCACAGTGTGCGCGGGATGGTGCGTCGGGCTGTCTGCAGGGTGCAGAGAAATGGGTAGTCGGGATAGTCCATGCGGTATACCCGGTGGGCGGCGCGGATACATTTCTCGTCGAACGCCTTGTTGTGGGCGATAAGCGGAAGATTGCCTATAATGGGCTTCAGACGGTTCCATACGATATCGAAAGTAGGGGAGTTCTCCGTCATGCTGCGGTCGATGCCGTGGATGTTTTCGGTGAAATGACGGAAATAGTATTCCGGCTCCGGCTTTACGAGTTCGTAAAAA
>CADFRV010000260.1 GCA_902836725.1 Muribaculaceae bacterium | reverse complement strand
TTGTGTATATCGATCTTTTTCATTGCCTTGATATCTTTATCCGGCAAAAATACACAAAAAAACGTAGGGGAACAAATGAGAGGAAATTTTGGGGGAGCGGGGGCGTGGAGGGGAGCGGGATGTTCGTCTTTTTGGGATGTTTTTTGGAAATATGGGGATAATACGGCATCATTCGGGACGAAAAAGTGCCGCATATGTGTTATATTTGTATCATGCAAAGAATACGATTACTGATTCCGGCCGTACTGTCTCTGCTCTCATATGTCTGCTGCGCCGCAGCGGGCACACCCGACGCGCTCCTGGGGGCACGTAAGCCCACGCGCTCTGAGTTGCGTCTGCACCGCAATATCGAGAACCGCATGAGTTTCGCCGTAGTGCGCCCCGACTCTGCCGCAAGCGACACTCTGTCGGATATCCCCTATAGCCGTTGCCGCTCCGGGAAGATGCCGCAGGCACGACAGGTCTCTTTTCCTGAACTTTATTTCGTGAACGCAGGGCTGCTGCTGAATGGCGACATCTGGCAGAGCCGTAAAAACATAGAGGTGCTTTCGCGCCTCGTGGACCGTTTCGGTTTCGTGCCGGCCCGTTATCCCGCCGACACTGTTGTGCCTGCATCGCTGCCGATGCTTTCGCAGATGGTGCGCGACTGGTACGCCATTTCCGGCGACCGCGGTTACCTGCGGACAATGATACCGGTCATTGAGAAGGAGTATGCAACCCTTACCGCACGCCGTGCGGCGCCTGACGCTCTTGACTGTCGCTTTTCGGGAAACGATTCCGCGATGGTTGCGGGAGCCGACTACAATGCCGTGCTGTATGCGGCAGAGCGGAACATGGCCTTTTTCATGCGCGAGCTCGCCATGCAGGGCGATAAAGTATGGGAGCGGCGTGCCGCCGACCGCCAGAGACAGATGCGCCGGCTGATGGCCGATCCCGCCACCAAGCGCTATCATGATTATGATTATGCCTCCTCGGAGCGCAAGACGCCGATCCGTCCCGTAACGGGGTGGACCCTCCTCTGGAGCGAACTCACTGACAAGAGCGAGAGTCTGCAACAGGGTTCGCAGCCACTTGACTCCCTTTCTGCCATGGAGATGTTTTTTGCGCTGCGCGCGCTGGAGAAAGGGAAGTTCACGGCGCGCGCCGATTCGCTCGCCTCGGAAATAATATGGGAAGTCGTGGGGTTCGAAATCCCCTATGAGGAGACTCCAGTGGGAGTGGAGGGTGCTCTGTTCCAGGCGGCCTACCGGCATCTTTACGGACCTGACGCCGCGGTGGCTACCCCGCGTATTGTGAATCTCGTGCAGGTGATACGCGGATCGGCGCCGGCGGGGGAGGGGTATACCGATAACGATATCCCGTCCGACAGCGCACTGCGTTATTGCGCCCGGCGCCAGATATCCCTTATGAACGATTATGGCCTCAGAGGCACAATCCTTGTGCGTTTCGACGCTCTGGCCGACACCGCATACCAGAGGATGCTCAAAGAGCTTCCCCTTGACGGCAACGACATAGGAGCCTGGTGGGAGATCACCAAGGCGCATGCCGATGCTGCCGGACTGAAATGGCAGAGTAAATCGCCAACCGATCCTCGCGCAAGCCTCAGCATGTCGTCCGGCTACAAGCCGAAAGAGCGGGAGAGGCTCGTCGACGAGTATATGAAGCGTTTCCGCGACATTTTCGGCGCATATCCCCGCACGGTAGGCGCACCGTTTGTCGACGCCCACACACTATCCTATATGCGCAAGAAATATCGTGTGGAGGCTGTTACCGTAAGCCGCGACCGTGATGCCGCCGAGGAGGCGCCCGCCTCTTTCTCGGGAGGGTACTACCAGGGAGCGTGGTATCCGTCGGTAAACAATGCCTTCATGCCGGCCCAGACCTCGGGCAATGCCATAGATGTGGTGTCGTTCCGTTTCCCATCGGTCGATCCGTTGGCTTTCGGGCGCCATACAGCCGACGGCACACCTCCTCCTCCCGTGACCTTCGAGCCTACATCTCCCGACGGTGGAGCGGACCTCTCGTGGTGCCGGCGCACGTTGCAGGGGATGCTCTACAGTCCCGCCGCAGGTGAGGTGCGCATGCTCATCGGGCAGGAGGGCGCATGCGCCTGGGAAGATATGGAGTGTGCTTTCTCGCGTCAGCTCCCCACAATAGCGCGTCTGGCATACAAGGGTGACATACGTGTGGAGACGCTTCCTGAGAGCGCCCGCATATTCAGGATGCAGAATCAGCTCACACCATCCACCGCTGTCGCCGCCGTGGAACGGCGCGCCACGCAGGACACCCCCGGCGCCGGTGTGGTATGGTTCACCTCGCGTTGCTATCGCATGGCGCTCCGGTGGGGCGACGGACAGATTTACATACAGGATCTGCGCATGTTCGACGAGACGGTGGAGGAGCCGTGGCTGCATGAGCCGTGTACCTTGCGCAATACCTCTTTCGGCTCTCTCCCCCTGGTTGACGGAGAGAACTGGAACGACACAGGCATACAGGCCGGTCTCCGGTTCTGCATCGGCGATTCTGTGGCCCCGTCGCGCGTTTTGCGTTTCGGAAGCCCGCGTGTGGCTGCGGCCGAAGGCGCTTTTACAATGATAGTGCCTGTGGAGGAAGACAACGGACTGATCTCTTTCACCGCTCCTGCCGCAGGGGGGAAACGTCTGAAAGTTAAGGGGCTGAAAGGAGGGAAAGCCGAGGTATGCCGCCTCGACGACATCCCATCCGAGCGCGACGCCGATCCTGATATGCCTGACCATACGCTTGAAATGGTGATAACGTTTACCGACACCGGAGTGGACTTCACTTTGCGCCCCTCCCCGGGAGCCATAGCGGAGATTCCGCGATGGTATGCCGTTCTGGAGCATGCCCCGGGCGCCCCGGTGCCGTTCTCAGGTCTGGCGCTTACGTACAATCCCGATATTCCGCAGACGTTCAACCTCGTAGATGCTGTTTCTGATGGCGTGGGATACCGCATGGCGGTTGAAAACGCGCAGGTATATGACACCTCCACCAGGCCGCGAACCCCCACGGGTGCCATCCATGCCCTCGCTATGGTGCCGGATATATCATCGCTTACTTTCCGTTTCGGAAAGTGATGATCCGGATAGAAAGGTGTGTTTTTATTTTGCAAATCCGGAAAAAAGATGTAACTTTGCAGCCGGGTAAGTCCTACACGGCATGCTCCCCCTGAACTCCGCCAGGTCTTGATCGAAGCAACGGTAGGGGGTTGTAGCG
>CADFRV010000259.1 GCA_902836725.1 Muribaculaceae bacterium | reverse complement strand
CTCGCGGGGATAATATTGTTATACGGGAATATAACGGATATTCATTGTCAGTAGGTTATGGATGGACAAGCCCATGTCATCAAAACACTCTCAAACATATTGCATGTCAGTGGACAATTTGTGACTTAGGCGGTTTTACCGGACAGCAATAATTACAAAAAAACGCGCACATACATATTACTGTTAACAATGCTTAAATCGCAGCATTATGCCGCATTTGTTGAGAAATTTTACGACCTTTGTTTATCAGTGTCACGATAATTACCACACAATAATCCAACCATATTTTTATGCACAAATTATTTTCGTTCCTGTTGGTTGCTGCTGCCATCTGCAACACGCCGCAGGCATGGAGCGCACAAAGCGTTCCATACACATCGGAACTCGGCACCCCCTACGGCATCAGTTCCGAATGGTATAACACCCGCGGAAACGGAGCAAAGGCATGGAGCAACGTAACCGGAGATTTCGGAGGGCAATGGGGCAACACCGGTTGCACCAACGGCATACAATATGTCTATTCCGAGACCTCCGATGCCGACGCATGGCTCATTTCACCCGAAATATCGCTTGAAGCGGCCAAAGACTACTACCTCACCATTTGGGTGCGCACTGAATTTTCTCCCGAGAATTTCAGAGTGACAGTAGCGGAAGGGGACACTCCGGCGCAACAACGCGCAGGCACGGTGCTTATCGACATGAACAACGAGACCGTGATGGGGCGATGGAAAAGGCTGCGTAAGAGTTTCCGCGTCGATGAAACCGGAAACTATAATTTCGGTCTCAACTGCTACAGCAAGGCAAACCAGTTCACCCTGTATGTCACCGGATTCTCGCTCACAGAGGGGGACGGCACACACGCCGTCGAGGTTTTCCCGGCAGCCGATCCTGTCACCAAGGCATTGCCCTACAAAGCGGAATTTCCCGCCGATTGCACCCATTGGTCTGCCATCAGGGGAAGCATGGCTTCCGGCCAGGGCGTATGGTATTACGACGAGGCGGACAACTCATATGCATTCGTCGATCCCGACGAGCAGGAAGACAACTGGCTCGTATCGCCGGCGCTCGATTTCACCGAAGCGGGCGACTACAAGATTTCGGTATCGGCCGAAAGTTTCGGAGTGCTCGACTGGTATCTTGGTACCGACCCGGCAGATCCGGCCACATTCACCACACCGCTCGGAGGCACCTCCTATCCGGGAACTACAGGCGCCACCCTGGTAAGCGTTGACCGCCCGGGCACCTACCATGTAGGTTTCCACGCGCATGCCGAAAACGGGAGCACGATGGGATATGGTGTCTATGCGCTTAATGTGCGCATGGTCAAGGAGTGGCCGCAACCCGTTACCGATCTCCGCACTACCGTAGACCCATCAGGCGCGATGAAAGTGACGCTGCAATGGACCAATCCCTCCCTCACATTGAAAGGCAATCAGCTCGACGCGCTCACACATGTGGAAATCTACCGCGATGGCACACTCATTGACAACATATCAGATGCCGTCCCCGGAAAGAGCTGCACCTTCGTTGACGACAAGGTGGATGTGCCGGGCATACACACCTACAAGGTACTCCCCTACAACGCACTGGGTGCCTCCACGGAAGATGTGCGTGAGGTGGAGACAATGTATGTCGGTGGCGGAGCCGAACCGTTCCCCTACAGCTGGACCACCGGCTCGGAACGGGAGCACTATGAGGCTCTCACAAAATGGATCACCCACAATCCGGCCGGAGAACCATATTATGAATGGAAGATCGACTTCGGCTGGCGCTACTGCTGGACCTCCATGAAACTGCCCGGCAAGCAGAACGACGATTATCTGGCCACGCCATACATCGCGCTCGAAAAGGGTTACTATAAAGTGTCGTTCGAGGTCAATGACCGCCACGCCAACTATGATTTCGGATATATCACCGACCGCGCGGACATACCGGGCACATTTGTCCCCACTGCAAATTTCCGCATGTCCGACGTGTGGAACAACCATGAGAATTCCGCCATCATAAACATACCTGCCGACGGCAACTACGCCATGGCATGGCACCATGTGGGCGGCACAGACGACAATTGCCGCATCGAACTGTATTCGATCAGAATGGAGAAAATCAATCCCCTTCCCGCCATAGCGGAAGAACTTACCGCCACCGCCGCACAGGATTTCTCACTGTGCACCGAAATATCATGGACCAACCCGACTATCGACAACGCCGGCAACCCGCTTGCATCAATAACACGTGTGATCCTTCTCCGCAATGCCGAACGCATAGCCGACTTCAAGGAAAATCTCTCTCCGGGTAAAAAAATGTCGTTCACCGACACGGATATCCCGCAGGCGGCCGAATATGAATATGCCGTGGAAGTATTCAACGAGAACGGCAAAGCACAGTCGCTCCCGGCTTCCGTGAAAGTCTATGTCGGCAAAGGGGAAGCCATACCCTACGAAGCCCGCCTGCAGGGATGGACACGGCATAACCTCGACCGCGACAACTATGCCTGGGGCAATATGGAAGGGGGAGGAATTACGTTCTATTCCCGTTTCTCCGATTCCAACGACTGGGCAGTCTCGCCCCACGTATATCTTGAACCGAAAAAGGAGTATGAGATAGCCGTCGAGACCTCCACCATATCCGAATATACGGTCTACTGGGATCTCTGCACATCGCGCCAGACAGATCCCGCCTCCATGACTACACTTGAGACCATCACCATTCCTGCATCGGCCGAGCGCCACACCGATATTGTGCGCATCACCACCTCCTCCGACAATGCCGGCAGCCTCCCTGTATTTGCACCCGGGAACCATCTATTCGCAGCCCATGCCACAGGAATGGGAA
Source organism: Muribaculaceae bacterium (assembly GCA_902836725.1). Taxonomy (GTDB): domain Bacteria; phylum Bacteroidota; class Bacteroidia; order Bacteroidales; family Muribaculaceae; genus UBA7173. The sequence goes on along the minus strand of CADFRV010000259.1, from coordinate 404 downwards.
CCATAAACCTGCACAGCTTCAAGATAACAGAAGCCGAGAGCGGAGGTATCGGTGCCACTGCCGTCGGCGACAGCGCCCATATCACAGTCGATGGTGACCGGCTTACGCTGCCGGACGGCACCGAGACAGTCCGCATCTACGACATTTCCGGCCGCCTGCTCTCCTCCCCCGCCATTACCGCCGGTTCCATGACAATACCCGCCGCATCTCTCCCCTCCGGTCTCTCCATCATCGAAACGACAGGCTCCTACGGCACCGCCCGTCTGAAAATCGCCCGCTGATACCGAGGTACCCCCGTTCAGCTCCATAAAAAAGGTTGATCCACAGTCCGGTGGGTCAACCTTTTTATATATTGCTGTCCGCTAAAACCGGAATACAACAATCTATCTTCAATGTACCATACC
>CADFRV010000258.1 GCA_902836725.1 Muribaculaceae bacterium | reverse complement strand
CGCCGTGGCCGGTGCCGTGGAGGTAGCTCAGACCCTCTTTCCAGAGGAACTGGCGTGCCAGGGCGTCGAGCTGCATTCCGCATGTGCCCTCGGGGAAGATGGCGGTTCCGAGCGCAATGTGTCCTTTCATTACAAGGGTGAAATCGCGGCGTTCCTCAGGTGTGGGGGTACCCATACAGATGGTGCGGGTGATGTCGGTGGTGCCGGTGAGGTATTGTGCGCCGGAGTCGATGAGGAGCAGACCGTGGTTTTCCACTGTCGATGATGATTCTTCTGTGGCGGAGTAGTGCACGATGGCTCCGTGGGGGCCATATCCGGCGATGGTCTCGAAACTCTCGTCGAAGTAGTGGGGCTGACGTGAGCGGTAGCGGGTGAGTATCTCGGAGACGGCAAGCTCGGTGAGTGTCTCACCCTCGCGCATCATGCGCTCTATTTCCATGAAAGCGGCTACCAGGGCGGCACCGTCATGTTCCATGGCCGAACGTATGCCCGCGATCTGCACATCGTTCTTTATGGCTTTGAGTATCGGCACGGGGGATGCCCCGGCGACAGCGCGTGCTCCGAGCGTGTCGATTACGGTCTGGGATGTGCGCGGTGCCTCCACGAGCACAGTGGTGTCGGCGGGGAGGGTGGCGAGGAATGTATGGAGCGAGGCATAGGGGGCGGTTTTCACACCGTTGTCTGCCAGATAGCGCACAATGTTGTCGGTGAGTTTCTCCTCCTTGATGAAGAGAGTGGAGCCTTTGGCGGAAAGATACAGGAACGCGGTGGCGACAGGATTGCAATTAACATCGCGCGAGCGGATGTTGAGTATCCATGCTATTTCGTCAAGGGCAGAGACGAGTATGGACGAAGCACCCTGGGTGGCGGTGGCGGCCAGTATCTTTTCTATTTTGGAGGAGGCCTCCTCGCCGGAGTATTTCACCTCGTGGATGAAGACCGGTGCGTCGGGCAGATCGGGGCGGTCTTCCCAGATGCTGTCAATGACATCGAAATGTGTGTCGAGGTTCATGTGATGTTTCCCGAGTGCCGAGCGGAGATCAGCGGCCTCGGATACGGAGAAGAGGTTCCCGTCGATTCCTACCACAGCGCCCTGTGGAAGATCTGCGGTGAGGTAAGCGCTGATGGATGGTGTGGCGGGTAGGCCCTCTTTCATCAGCTCTATGCCGGTGCCTTCAAGCTGTTGCGCTGCCTGGAGGAAATATCTGGAGTCTGTCCAGAGGAGAGCCTTGTCGGCGGTGACAACGAGCGATCCGGCCGATCCGGTGAAACCGCTGAGCCAGCGGCGTACCTGCCAGTGGTCGGCGATATATTCGCTGTGGTGCGGGTCTGTCTGCGGTATGATGGTGGCATCTATGCGTGCATCCTTCATTCTGGTGCGTAGCGCGCTGAGGCGCGCGTCAATAATCTTTTTCATGTTCCCTTACAGAATTTATTTTGATGTGCAAATATAAACAATATTTGCTGAAAACTGAAAGCCAAAATCTGTGTCGTATGGGTGCTGTAATGGTAGCTGACAGTTTAAAATACGCCATTTATTCCAAGATATTGGTGAAATTAGCCTGTACTTGTATCTCTTTTTTATTGAACTTTGTGAAATAATAACTTGGAACTGGCATTTAGCGCATTGGAAATAATTGTAAGGTTAATTTTCAGGCAGACTGGTAAAAAACAGAACGGATGAGATTTAAATGGCGTAAAATAGCGGGAGGCTTGCTTGTGGTTGCTGTATTTACGGCGGCTCTTTCAGGTTGCGAGATGCTTGAAAGCCATCCGTATGACGCGCATGTTTCAGGAGAAAGATACCTGACCGAAAAGAATATCGCCAGAATAGAGGCCGCTACGGCGGGTAAGTCGGAGATAAAGTTCGCGATGATATCTGACACTCAGCGTGGTTATGACGAGACTGAGGAGGCTGTGAGGGTGATCAATGCGAGGGGCGACATAGATTTTGTGTTGCATGGGGGCGATCTCACGGAATTCGGGTCAACGCGTGAATATCATTGGAAAAGGGATATACTGGCAAAATTCGAGATGCCGTATGTGTGTGTCATAGGCAACCACGACTGTCTGGCAACCGGGCTGGATGTGTATACCACGATGTACGGGCCGCTGAATTTCTCTTTCAGGGCCGGTGACGTGGAGTTTCTGTGCCTTAATACGAACGCCGTGGAGTTCCACGGCGCTGAGGGTGTGCCTGATTTCCATTTTATAAAAGGTGAGCTGGCATTGCTGCCGGCAGATATACACAAGACAGTGGTGCTGATGCATGCGGCGCCTTTCAGCGAGCAGTTCAACAATAATGTGGCCGACGAGTTCCATGCCTTGATCCGCAGTTTTCCGGATCTGCAGTTCGCCCTTTACGGTCACGGCCATCATATAACCGTAGACGATTTTTTCGGTGACGGGATACTGTATTACCAGTGTACCAATATAAAAAAACGGTCATATCTGGTGTTTACGATAACAGATGCGGGTTATGAATATGAGGTTGCGTATTTTTAAACCGCTTCTTTCGGTGGCTCTCGTATTGTGCGGGAGCGGCATGGTGTCAGGTGTGGATCTGCGTCCGTCGCATGTCATATGCCAGTCAGGTGGCGGGATGGGTGTGGCGTCCGTAGGTGTGGGATGGAAATACGGCTCTAAGAAAAGATGGGAAACAGATGTGATAGCGGGGCTTGTGCCACGGTATGATTCGGATGCGGCGAAGGCAGTGCTCGCGCTTAAGGAGAATTTCGTGCCGTGGTCGATAACGCTCCCATGGCGTCTGACACTGCAGCCTCTTACGGCAAGCATTTATTTCACAACCCTAGCGAGCAAACGTGTGTGGGTATCGCTCCCCGACTGGTACACACCGTCGTACTATATGCTGCCGACCAAAATACGCTCGAATATTTCGATCGGGCAGAGGCTGACATGGCATTACCGGGCCGGTGACGCGAGAAGATCCCTGACGGCATTTTATGAGATAGGCACTTGCGACATATATGCGTTCAACGCGTTCGGCAACGGATGCCTTTCGCCGAAGGACTGGCTGCAGCTGTGCATAGGCTTGCGAATTAATTTTTAGCTTAGGTGAAGACCGGACGGATATGGCGGATACCGTGAGGCAGACGTTATGCCCGTTCTTTTCGCGCTTTGAAACAAATTTTGATATAATTTTGGCAAAATGACATTATATTCAAAAATATTACGTAATTTTGCTACTCTATACCGCGCGTGGCGGAGCACCGTTTTTTTATGTCCCGGG
>CADFRV010000257.1 GCA_902836725.1 Muribaculaceae bacterium | reverse complement strand
GTTCGCGGTGACTATCGGCTCCGTGCTTCTCGTACAGGGAACCCGCAAGGTGCCTGTACAGTATGCAAAGCGTATCGTAGGCAACAAGCAGTACGGCGGTGCCCGCCAGTACATACCTCTGAAGGTCAATGCTGCCGGTGTGATGCCTATCATCTTCGCCCAGGCGATCATGTTCATCCCTATCACGCTTGCAGGTTTCGGCGGCGGTGAAGGTTCCACAGGTTTCTTCGCCACCTTCTCTGACATCAACGGCTTCTGGTATAACTTCGTTTACTTCATCCTGATCGTGGCGTTCACTTATTTCTACACAGCGATTACAGTGCGTCCCACCCAGATGGCTGAGGAGATGAAGCGCAACAACGGGTTCATCCCCGGTGTGAAGCCCGGCAAGAAGACTGCCGAATATCTTGACTCGATCATGTCGCGTATCACTATGCCCGGTTCGATTTTCCTCGGCATCGTGGCTATCCTTCCCGCTTTCGCCCGTCTGTTCGGCATCAGCCAGAACTTCGCGCAGTTCTTCGGCGGCACATCGCTGCTGATTATGGTGGGTGTGGTGCTCGACACTCTGCAGCAGATTGAATCGCACCTGATGATGCATCATTATGACGGCCTGATGAAGGACGGCAAGATCAAGGGTCGCACCACAGGCAGCGCATATTGAAAATCCATATCATGGTTGGCACGGTTGCCGCGCGTAAGCCGCTCCGGCATCCGCTTCCGAAGGCATGAGTGTGGGGAGGCATATCCAGCCTCCCCGCCCCTGCGGAAGGGTATCGGCGCCAGATGCGCTTCCTCGCCTCCAAAACAGTTTATTTCCCCTTTTCAAGGACAAAATGATATATCTCAAGACTCCCGAAGAAATCGAGCTGATGCGCAAGGCATGCGATCTTACGAGCCGCACGCTTGGCGAAATGGCGAAATGGGTTAAGCCGGGTGTCACGACCCACAAGATAGACTCGGTCGCCAAAGAATTCATATTGGATAACGGCGGCCGTCCGGCGTGCCTGGGTTACGGAGGTTTTCCCGGTGCTGTCTGCATCGAGGTGAACGAGACGGTGGTACACGGTTTCCCCTCCACGTATTCTCTGCGCGAGGGCGACATAGTAGGTCTTGATGTGGTGGTGGAACTTGACGGATTCAACGGCGACATGTGCTATACTTTCCCTGTCGGCCAGGTCGACGAGAAGGTGCTCGCGCTGATGACGACCACGAAGGAGAGTCTGTACAAAGGTATTGAGGCTTGCCGCGAGGGGGGAAGAATCGGCGACATCGCCAACGCCGTGCAGACCTATTGCGAGCGGAGGGGCTACAGCGTGGTCCGCGAGATGTGCGGACACGGCATCGGCCGCTCCATGCACGAGGATCCCGAGGTGCCCAACTACGGACGCCGTGGTACAGGCCCTCTGATCAAGAACGGCATGTGCATCGCCATAGAGCCTATGATCAATCTCGGAAGCCGCAATATAGTCATCGAGAGCGACGGCTGGACATGCCGCACGCGCGACCGCAAGCCTTCGGCCCATTATGAGCACACAGTCGCGGTGCTCGGCGGGGAGACACATATCCTCACGACGTTCGACTATGTGAAGGAAGCGCTCGGCGAGAGCTATATCTGACAGTCCGGGATGACCGCGTTAGACAGCCCGGCGACAACCCGAAAAACCAATCAACGAATATAGAAACAATATGGCAAAACAATCGGCAATCGAACAGGACGGCACTATCGTGGAAGCTCTTTCCAACGCCATGTTCCGCGTGGAGCTTGAGAACGGCCACGAGATCACCGCTCACATTTCGGGCAAGATGCGCATGCATTACATAAAGATCCTGCCCGGAGACAAAGTGAGGGTCGAGATGTCGCCTTACGACTTATCTAAAGGCCGCATCGCTTTCCGCTACAAATAATCACCTCATACTATAACGTACAACTTTTTTCACGACAACCTCATGAAAGTAAGAGCTTCAATCAAGAAGCGCACCCCGGAGGACAAGATTGTCCGCCGCAAAGGGCGCCTCTACGTGATCAACAAGAAAAATCCCAAAAACAAACAGCGTCAGGGATAACAAAGCAAATATCTGAGAACCAGGCTATCCCATCAGGATATTGGCAGCGTCGGCATGAGGTTGCCAATGGGGTGACGCGCAAGGATTTTCAGATGTCTGCGAAATTTGTTATTTTTGCACCAAAATAAGTGATATAAAAGTATTATATGGCAGTAAGAATCGTGGGAGTTGACCTCCCCCAGAACAAACGAGGCGAAATCGCCTTGACTTATATCTTCGGCATCGGCCGGAGCGCCGCAAAGACCATCCTGGAGAAAGCCGGCGTGGACGTGAACATCAAGGTTCAGGACTGGACCGACGCACAGGCCGCGAAGGTTCGTGAAGTGATCCAGGAGAACTACAAGGTAGAAGGCGACCTCCGCAGCGAAATTCAGCTCAACATCAAGCGTCTGATGGATATCGGTTGCTATCGCGGTATCCGTCACCGTATCGGTCTGCCCGTGCGCGGCCAGAGCACCAAGAACAACGCCCGCACACGCAAGGGTCGCAAGAAAACCGTGGCCAACAAGAAGAAAGCCACAAAATAATAAGGCAGATCTAACAGCAATTACATTAGCATTATGGCAAAAAAGACAGTTGCAGCTAAGAAAAGAAACGTCAAAGTTGACGCCGCAGGCCAGCTTCATGTTCACTCCTCGTTCAACAATATCATTGTATGCTTAGCCAACAGCGAAGGTCAGGTTATCTCCTGGTCAAGCGCGGGCAAGATGGGCTTCCGTGGCTCTAAGAAAAACACCCCTTACGCTGCCCAGATGGCAGCTCAGGATTGCGGCAAGGTCGCTTACGACCTCGGTCTGCGCAAGGTGAAGGCCTACGTGAAGGGTCCGGGCAACGGACGTGAATCAGCTATCCGTACCGTGCATGGCATGGGTATCGAAGTAACCGAGATTATCGACGTGACTCCGCTTCCCCACAACGGTTGCCGTCCTCCCAAGCGTCGTCGTGTCTGATTCTTTACAAGTATCGCACCCGACTTAGGGAACATCATTTCCAACCACCTTCAGATAATCCGCACAGCCGCCTGTCCCCAACCGAGCGCAGCATCCTGACGAGGTGATTTACCAGGATTCTGCCGGACAGCGCCGAATGCTGCCTGATAAAACCGGCGCTATGTGCGGAAATCACAATCTTTTTAAAAATTAGAAAGAACAATGGCAAGATATACAGGTCCCAAGACCAAAAT
>CADFRV010000256.1 GCA_902836725.1 Muribaculaceae bacterium | reverse complement strand
CGGCAATACTTTCACACCAGACGATGCTGCCGACGGCAATATTCTGAACGAGCCGGTAAAGTGGTGAGACAAGTGCAGCGTTCCGGCATAAAAGCATACCGGAGTGCGGGCTGCATGGTCAGGTTATCCGGCGTTTGCAGGAGAACCGAACATCCAGGCAAATGCCCGCTCGAGGCGTTGCTCTCCATATTGATAGTGGTTACCGGGAACGAGTTCAAAGAAATCATGGATTCCTTTTGATGAAAGGAAGTCGACGATTTCGATTGTGTCTGTCTGCACTGACCGGAACTGCGGTACCGGTGACTTGCATTCCTTGTTGCCTAACAGAAAATATGCCCGGCCGTTTTTAGCCGGAACCTGCCTGGATTTTATCCACTTCACGAAACCGTCATACCAGAACGACCCTGACAGCGATATCAGGTTAGTAAACTCGTCGCACTCCATCCATTGCCACAATGCAAACAGTCCTGCGAGTGAGTCACCCGCGATTGTGCGCTCCGCATCAGTCGTGATGGAAAGTCTCTTTTCTATTTCCGGCACTACGGTATCCTTCAGCAATGACAGGAAACCGGTGGCTGTGCCTGCAAAATCGGGACACCCCGTCGGCACACCTTTGGCTTTCCATGGAGTGAGATCGTTGTCCCAGTCGATATGTGTTATGACGGCTATCGACACGCCATATTGCTTTACCGCATTACCGATCCATTCGCCGAGAGTGTCGAACGGGTATAGTATGTAACAGATTCTGTGGCTGTCGCCTGTGGCGGCTGTAATTTTAAGATTGTCGATTACGAATGTCTGCATATTTCAATATTCCGGGAAGTTCTGTGAATCCCGTCTCCTCATATAACGAACGGGCTTCGGGTGTTGTTTCAAGATATATTTTGTCGCATCCCGATTTTATGGCGGTTTCTACAAGGTAGCTGACGATGGCGTGCCCTATGCCACGCGAGCGATACGGCTTCCGCACGTATATGTTCATCAGATAGGCGCAATGTCCCGATGGGTTGTCGGGGGAGGGCAATTCGTCGGAAAGGCATATGGCGCCGCAGCCCGTTTCGGTTCCGTCGGTTTCTGCTATGAATGCCATATGGGAGCCATTGGCCAGATGTGTCTCATAATACCGGCGGTTGGCTGCAAGCAATTTGTCGGAAGGATCGGTACTGAAAACTTCGGCAATGACTTCGCGTCTCCATGCCATCAGCCTGTCGATATCTGTCAGCGGTATGATATTGGTGCTCATGCTGTCTCTCCTTCCTTCATTACTACAGGGAGCGCATGGTTGTCGATTTTGCCCCTGGGTGTCAACGGCAGCTCCTCCATCCTGACAAAATATTCCGGAATCATGTAATCTGCGAGCCTGGATGCGAGAAACCGTCTGATATCGCTTACTTTGCAATATTTGTGCGAAAGCACTATATATGCTGTCAGATACGCGAGTCCCTGTTCATCGGCAAACGCCCGTACTATACCGCGCTCCACACATGGCGATTCATTGAGTATGTTTTCCACTTCATCCGGCTCTACACGCTTGCCGAGTATCATCACCTGGCGGTCTTTGCGGTGGAGAAACGCTATGTTGCCGTCCGGCAGCTTATATCCCAGATCTCCGCTGCGATACATACGCGATCCGTCCTGACAGGTGATGAAATTCGACTGTTCGGGAGGATCGCACAGATAACCCCGTGCCACCCCTTTCCCTGAAATGCAGATCTCTCCGGTCTCGCCATCCGGCACTTCCCGCAGGTTCTTGTCGAGAATCATGACCTCCACCCCTTTGACAGGTTTGCCTACAGGATATGTGCCGTCATCGAGAGCCGGTGAGTTGTCTATCCTGTAAAAAGTGGCACATACGGTAGTCTCGCTTGGCCCGTAGGTATTGTATATCACGAAACCTTGCTTTTTGAGCCATGTGATGTAGCTTTCTCTCACCACATCGCCTCCGCTGATCAGCAGCCGCAGACGGGAGGGATACCGTTTGTGTCTGTTCATGTCAGCGAGCAGATATGGGAAGCCGCTGATTTCCGTCACACCGTGCCGTTCACAAAAATCCATAAGTTCCTCTATGCCTCCTTCGCGGATTTCTTTGGGCGGTATGGCCAGCGTTGCCCCGTTAAGGAGGGTGGTAAATACCTCCTCTACGAATATGTCGAAAGCGCATACGGAATACTGCAGCATTACATCGCCGGGAGCTGTATGGAATTCAGCCTCGAATGCTTCCGCATAATTCACCACGCTCCTGTTTTCTACTATAACTCCTTTGGGTCTGCCGCTTGTGCCTGAGGTATAAAGGACATAAGCGGCTCCGTCGGCCGACGAACGGTCGGGCTGTACTTTCGCGGCAGGCAGATCACGGCAATAACCGTCGGTTATTACCAGGCGCACTCCGGCGCATTTCATCATATAATTTATGCGGTCTTCCGGAAGTGACGGCTCTGCGGGGACATATGCGGCCCCGCTTTTAAGCACAGCCAGAATGGCGGCTATCATCTCGATGCCGTGACTCATGACAATCCCTATGAACGGATCGCGTGTTTCTGCGAACTTGCCCGATATCCTGTCTACGAGCCGGTCAAGATCCCTGTACGAGACAGTTCTGCTTTCTTCGATTATGGCGGGAATATCAGGATGCTGTTCTACCATTCCGGCAAAACGTGAATATATTGTATTGTCCATTTTCAGATCTCTTATATATCTGAAAGTTCAAATACAACACTTTTGTTCACTCGAACCGCTTAAGGGTTGGTCTTATGGTCTGGTTTTCAAAAATTTATTTTCCGGGCAGCAGGCTGCGGCGCATTGCGGCATAGAGATGTGGGTTCGATACCAGTACAGAGTGGTTTCTGTCTGATCTTATCGATTCCACTACGGCACCCGCCTCAGCTGCTATGAGTTGCCCCGCCGCCACATCCCATCTGTTCAGGTTCAGTTCCCAGTAGGCGTCGAAAAATCCGGCCGCCGTATAGCACAGGTCTATCGCCGCCGACCCCATCCTTCTTATGCCGCGCACACACAATGCCATGCGGCATATCTCATCAAGGTTGTTGTCTGGATTGTCGTTCCGGTCATATGGCATTCCGGTAGCTACCACGGCTTTTGACAGTTCCGCTTTGCCGGAGCAATGTATCCGGGTGCCGTTAAGCCATGCTCCATATCCTTTTACTGCAAGGAAACACTCTCCGAGATATGGCGCATATACTACTCCGAGCACGGCTTCACGGTTATGCTCCAAGGCTATGGAGACACAGAACGCGGTCAGTCCCGATGA
>CADFRV010000255.1 GCA_902836725.1 Muribaculaceae bacterium | reverse complement strand
TGCGTGAGCCGCTGACCGAAATGACTCGGCACACGGATATGTTTGGCGGCGCATCGTCTGACGCCCAGGGAAACACCTCATCTGCGGAATCGCCTCCGCCCATGCCTGATCGGTACAAGCGTTGCCCGTCGTGTAACGGAAACGTGATGCGTGGCAATAGCGTTTGCCCCATCTGCGGTTATAGATTTTAAGTGAAAGGAATGATGAAAATGACACGCAAAAACTACTCTTTGATCCCCGTCCTTGCGGCCATCGTTTTGATCCCCCAGTTTCTTTTCTGGTGGCTCGCCCCTGCAGAGGCAACAGCTCGTCTCGCAGTGTACATTGGCGGCACACTTCTCACTGTTGGAATCCCTGTGGCATACCTCGTAACGTACTGGAACAGCAACCTTCGCAAAGCAGCTGGACTCTCCGTCGTTTGTTGTATCCTTGAAACCGCTGTGATTGCTCTTTCCGCCTTGCTTTTGGGAATTGACGTATCTGTAAGGTCGGCGGTCTTTGCCTTCATAATCACAACTCTGGTTTGCCTGATTGCTTTGATCCCTTTGATCAATGCCGCGCTGAAGCAACAGAGACAGGGCGTCTATTCTGCTTCCATTCCTGTGGAACCGAGCAGCCAGCCGGTTCGTGAAGTTCAGGATCACAGCGATCGTGCAACTGGTCTTCAGCCTCATAATCCCATTTCCGCGCGTATGCCGCATCAGGCTACAGCCAGCAAGCCTTTGCCTCCCAGAAATCGATAATCGTATCATATCCTTAGAAAGGTGGTGATTCTATGGATCACATCTGTAGTCGCTGTGGCTGCTCCAGTTTTCACTACAATCGTAGCAGAATGAGAATGGAGTGCGACTCGTGTGGACACCCGGTTTATGATCCGCAGCAAGATCAACAACTCATGCAGTATGACAGGACATATTCTCAAGCCATGAGTCACCTTGCTGCCGGCAATTGGGAACAAACCATCGTCCTTCTGAGACCGTTAATGAGCCAGTACCCCACAGAGAAGAAACTGTATCTCGCTGTCCTACGGGCAGCAACTCAGGACTTTGGTGACATAGACATGGATAATACCGCCAATAGAACCATCGCCTCTGAAGCGTGGGATAAACTGGTAAGGCTCAACGGCGTAACCAGTGAAATGATCAGATACGGCAGACAGCGCTATGAGAAGCACAGAGATGAGCTCAACGGACAAAAGACAAGAATCCTTGCATGGATTTTTGCTGCCGCGTTCTGTTCTATCATTGCCGGAGTACTTTTTGGCACGGAGTGCTATTTTATCGCTGTGCTTTGTACAGGTGGTCTGGCGGGCTGCCTGTACAAGGTGTTCAGCTCACGTCCCGTCAAGGTGATTAATCAGCTTATGAGCTCCGTACCGAACTATCAAAACAATCCGTTCATTTAGGAGGACCCATATGAAGAAGTTTTTTGATGGAGGAGAATACTTTGTCCTGACTTCATATCGCATCAAGGCAGTTCCTATCTCAGACGACAATGAAATCAGCTTAACGCTTGCAAAAACGATTTGCGAAGATGCTTGCTATCTATCTTCTGCAGGAAATGGGCAAACAGCAATTGAGCTTCTCCGAATCGCGGGAAGAAAAGCAGGCAGCCGTATTCATCATTTGCTTACGCTCAGAACCCACGACAGCTCTGAACAGGCTTGTGTTGTCCGTCAGGAAGCTCTCGAAAAAGGCATCCTTTCGCTTCTTCATCAGTCTGGTTTTACAGCAGAAGAAGTGTCCTTTGAGAACTACAGAAAGCATATTTCCGAAATGGAAACAGACTCGGTCTGGGCATTAATGAAACAGGACATACAGGAATACGGCGTACAGGAAACATATAAATCGCCGTCTGTAGTCGAAAGTGTTGACTGGAAGCGGATCTACTCCGTTTTGGACGGCTCCGGCTGTGGCTTATGTATTCAGATTATTCCTGCGCTGTTGTCTGATGACGAACGTCGGCTGATCGCAAAAAACACTGCTCATTGTTCACAAGCAGTGGATGGCGTAGTGCCAAATATTCGTGACAGCCTCGCTGCGGCGTCGGCAGATCGATGGAAATACTATGCACAGAAAGTCGCAAATCCTTTCGCCGAAGTAAACCTTTTCGTTGTAGGGACGGTAACCAGCGCCGCACTGGTTACCGCCAGAATAAAGCAGTCCGTACACGGGACGGCCTTTCGGACCATTGCTGTTTCAGCGTATCAGAAGTACAGCTTTTATAACCAACCTTGGAAAATCTCTCACGATCTTAAGAAGTCGAATGCGGCAAGTCTATGCAAATGGACATCGGATGAGATTTCACAAATCTTTCAGCTGCCGATGCAAGGCAGCTACTTCATCGGCATCGATAGGAATGCATTCTCTTTGATGCCTGAAGTGGATCTCTTACCCGAACAACTGACTAATGACGATAGAGAAGGTCTGTATCTTGGACGATCCGTATATTCGTCGCAGAGGTTATTTGTTCCTCTCGAGCAACTGTTACTCCACACCGCTGTAATAGGGAAATCGGGTGTTGGAAAAACCACTCTCTTGAAGCAGCTGATAACGCAGTTCCAAAGTCGCAGTATTCCTGTTTTGATACTGGAACCAGTTAAACGTGAATACCGTGATTTGGTCGCCGGCATGAAGAACAGCAGGGTCTTTACTGTGGAACGACCGGTAGTTCCATTGCTTATCAACCCGTTTTATGTTCCAAAGGATGTGCCTCTCGGTGAATACAGAAGCAGTTTGTTGTCCGCGTTTAAGGCCGCTTTTTCTTTGCCCGATCCTTTGCCAGCGCTTTTTGAAAAGGCGATTACGGAGGCATATACTCTGAACGGCTGGACAGACATAAGTACGAGTGAAGACGGCAATGTTTCCATTTTTGATATGGCTGATTTTGTCCGAGTCTTTAAGCGCGTTATTGCCAGATCCAGTTACAGCAATGAAGTAAAAGGAAATATGATGTCCGGAGGCGCTTTCAGGCTTCAAAGTCTGATTGAGAGGTGCCCTCGCACGTTTGATACGATACATTCTACGTCTGTGGAGGATCTTTTGAACGGATGCGCAGTTCTCGAAATGGGAAGTCTTGAACCGGAGCAAAAATCGTTAGTTTCAGCTTTGACTCTCATCAGCATACTGGCCTATTTGAAATCCACAAGACAGAGCGATCACCAGCTTAGAAATATCGTTTTGATTGACGAAGCTCACGCTTTGCTGGATCAGGGAGAGGGTGCAACACAAGAGGAAAAAGCTCTGAACAGCACTATGACACAGTTAATGATCAACGTCATTACTGAGATTAGGGCATACGGAGTT
>CADFRV010000254.1 GCA_902836725.1 Muribaculaceae bacterium | reverse complement strand
TTTGAAAATAATCCGTCCGCCATCCATTGCTATGAAGCCGCCGGTTTTCATCGAGTATCACTACCTGAAACCGAGAGTTACGAATGTCTGGGCGAAACGTGGAACTGCGTCGAAATGGAATTATACAAAGCAGGATAAAATTGAAGACACTATCACGGATATACAATCAGGCAATGTAGATGCATTATAACCTAAAGCCACCGAGATTGCTGATATTTCTCTCGGTAGCTTTGGGATTATAGTCCGTGCGACATTTCCATATGCCGTGAATATCCGTATGATTGAGAACAGGACAGGATCTTCACAGATGCCATACCCTGTTTCGATAGGCTTTCAGTTCCTTTTCCGGGAACCGGGCTATAGCTTTGTCAAACTCACGGAGTATCGCCGCTCTGTCCTCTGGCAATGCCCCGGTGATTGGTACCGTATTGGAAATATGATGGCCGAGCAGATTGACCCGGATGTTCAGCCGGTCAATAAGTGTGCGCATCTCAACCAGACGCTCAATCTCCGGTTCTTCGATGTATGTACCGTCCGAAACCTCCTGATACAACTGTGCCTCCGGAAATATGGTCAGCGACACGATATTGATGATGCAGGGGTGCAGCCTGTTCAGCACATCCGCAGTGGCAACCGCGGCCGCCTCTCCGGCCCCCTTGCCACCGAGCCCGTTGAGGTAGAACACGTTGTAGCGGATTCCGGCTTCATCGAGTTTTGACAGCTGTTCGAGGATATCCGATGCATGATATCCCTTGTTCATACGCTCCAAAGTAGGATCATGTGCCGTCTCCATGCCTATGTTGATACTGTCCAGTTTCATATGCCGGAGATTCTTCAGTTGCTCCACCGATTTGCTGGAGATATCTGTCACACGGGCGAACATCCCGAAGGATACCATGTGCGGCAGATATTTTCTCAGAAGGATTGCCACATCCATCAGCCTGTCATAGCTCAATGCAAAGGGATTTGCCCCGGTGAGATAAACGCGCCGGGCACATAGCTGCCACCGTCTGATAACCTTAAGGTCCTCCTCAACCTCCGAAAGTGGCGACATGCGGAACGGAGTGCCGTGGTAAAGACTGCAAAACTTACACCTGTGCCAGGTGCACCCCGAAGTCAGTTGCAGAAGCTGTGAGCTGGCCTCGTATGGCGGACGCCATACCTGCCCTGTGAAATGTAGTTCCGGATATACCATATCTCGATTCTTTTTGTTAATTTTGTGATGCGAAATTAGGTGATATCCGAGCCCCCGCCAACAACTTACCGGAAGGTTTGACCCTTACCTTTAAGTCAGTCTCGCTCGTTATCAGCCTCTTTTGCATTACCTTTAATGACAAAAAAATTAGACTACGGATATTGCAAGGCCGCCCCTATGCTCGAATGGCTCGGCAACAAGTGGGCGTTGGTGGTTCTCGTAAAGATTTCCGAGAACGAGCCGATACGCTTCAATGAACTGTACCGCAGCATTCCGTCGGTGTCAGAAAAAGTGCTTTCGCAGGTACTCAGGCAACTTACCACCGACGGTATCGTCCGACGTAAACTCTTTCCCGATGTACCGCCACGCACGGAATATTCGTTGACAGAGCTCGGCAAGACACTCATTCCGCATGTGAAAGCGCTCATAACCTGGGGACAGGAAAATTTCGATCAGATAATGTCAAACCGACAAAAATAACGGCCACCCGCCACTACCCCGCATAAAAAGATCTTTAAACAATCCGATATCAGAAAAGAAATGAAAGCCCTTAAACTAATGTCATATGCTCTTTTGCTCGCAAGTCTTGCGTCCTGCGGAGCATCAGCCAGGAAAGACACCGAAACAAAGCCTGTTGAACAGAAAGACACTGTGGACGCAGTAGTCCTCACAGAGAATACTGAAAACGCCGCCACACTGATTACCTCGGTCTATGACACATTCGTGTTTGCGATAGATTCAGACGGCAACGGAATCAACAATCCTGAAAAATATTTCACTCCCCACGCCCTCGCGAAACTTCAGGAAGATTACGAATTTGATTGCGATGAAGAGCCATGCTATGCCTATTACGCATTGAGGACAGAAGCACAGGACGCCCGACCGGGATCCGACGAGACATCCTGCATCTACAGCATAGAGCCGGACGGCAATGGATGGTATACGGTATCTTATTCTGATATGGGATGGACCGGCAAGACACGCATCAGAATCGCTGACGGCAAAATTGACGACTACGAGCGATCAGAACAGCAACCTACTGCAGAATAACAGTTTCAGGCCGTCACCCCGCTAAATCTATTCATCAGATTTCGCACCTTAATTTTTCGCAAAATTCCGTACCTCATTCTTGGTATATTTGTCACTTGTGCAGGATATTTATATCCTGATTTAGAACCCGCATAAACCGACCTTACCGCCATGCCTTGCACCGCTGAATTCATTGACTTTATCTGCGACGCCCTCAGCCCCCTCGGAGAGGTACGCAGCCGCAAAATGATGGGTGAGTATGTTGTACACGTAAACGGGAAGTGTGTCATTACGGCGTGCGACAACCTCGCTTATGTAAAAAAACTCCCCTGCATTGCCCCTCTTATGGCAGATGCCGAGTGCGGCTCCCCTTACCCCGGTGCACGTGAAGCGTATATCCTCGACTTCTCCGATCCACGGAAAGCCATAAAAGTCATACAGACGCTTTGGGAAGCCCTCCCCTATCCGAAACCCAGAAAGAAATGACGCCAAATCCAGAAACAGTATTTCCAATCGCCGGATGCGCCTCACTTACCCACGTGAAGCCCACCGTAACCAACCCGAATATCATCGTCGGAGATTTCACATATTTCAGCGATGTGGATTTCGAAAAGCATGTCCTGCATCACTACGATTTCATCGGCGACAGACTTGTCATCGGTAAGTTCTGCCAGATAGCAGCAGGAGTAACATTCATCATGAACGGTGCAAACCACCAGATGAACGCCGCTTCCACATATCCGTTCTATATCATGGGGTGGCAACAGGCACCTCCCTCCATGCAAGACCTCCCCATAAAGGGTGATACCGTGGTGGGCAACGACGTATGGATCGGTCAGAACTCCACCATACTGCCGGGCGTCCACATCGGCGACGGCGCCATCATCGGGCTTGGAAGTGTGGTCGGTTCCGACGTGGAGCCTTATACCATAGTGGCCGGAAATCCGGCAAAACCGCTCAGAAAGCGTTTCGACGACGAAATGACCCGCCTCTTGCTTGAATTGAAATGGTGGGACAGAAGCCCCGAAGAGATACAGAGCCTCATACCGCTGCTCACCGACAGCGACCTCTCCACAGTAAAAAACCGTATAAGGAGTATCATTGACCTGGAGAAACGGTAGCGTAAGATTCTGTCTATACATTTTCATCCTGACTTAAATTTGTTGCAAAAT
>CADFRV010000253.1 GCA_902836725.1 Muribaculaceae bacterium | reverse complement strand
GGCTTGCAGCCTACTGTGCGCATAATTTGTGTGCCATAGGCGCACAAATTCCACACTTGCAGCCTGAGAAGTATTTTCTTTCACGCACATGTCGCAAGAGAAAATGATTTTACTTCTTTGCCGCCTGCGGGCGGCAAACTCTGCGAGGCTTTTTGCGGGGCCAAGGGGGGTGTGCTTTGAAGCGGGAGGGGCGGCTTTTTGTGAAAAAATCCCGGCTGTGCCTTGAAAGACGGAGGGAAATTGTGGCATAATGGAAAAAACAGCATCCATCCGGCGGGAGGTCACACCATGAACAGAAAACGCATCCGACAGATGAACACGGCCCTGCTGCGGCGGCTCACCGGCCGCCCTACGGCGGAGTATTTCAGCGGCCAGCCCCTGCTGGAGCGGCTGGAGGAGCACTACGGCGTCAAGCCCATCCTCTACGTGACCTACCGCTCCTATTACCGCTACATCGCCGGGGGCGCCCTTGTCGGTATGCTTGCCGCGCTCACTCTGGGACAGAGCGCCATGATCGTGGGATCAGCAGTCGGCGCGGTGCTCGGCGGAGTGGCATGGAGCCGCACACCTTCCGGCAAATCCGCTTCCGTCGGCTTATGGCGCATAGTGGTGTCGGACGGACTTCCCGCCGTAGTCACAATGACTGTCATAGGGATGGCAGTGGGTATGTTGCTGATAAAAAACTGACAGCCTGTATGAATAATACAGCGATTTAAACGTACAGCCTGAAATGAAACGGATATTATATTACATACTGGCACTTATGATCGTGGCGATGTGCGGCGCAGCAACAGCCCGCACCACATCGCAGCGTGCGGTGCCTCCACGCCCCACGGCACCGGCCACACCAAAGGCCGCTCCAAAAGCCGCCGAGAAAAAGGCCGCTCCGGAAACTCCCGATATCGAAAAGATCAAAGCCGATGTGCTTGACCCCAAATCACCCTACTATTACCCGAAACTGATGGAACGGTATGAGAAAAACGAGACTGTGATGGATCTCAACGACTACCGCCATCTTTACTACGGATATCTGTTCCAGGAGGATTTCAACCCATACAGGCATTCCGAGGTCTCCACCAAAAATGAAAGCCTCTACTACAAGGAGGGACACACACGCGCCGAGCTTGACTCCATCATAGCATACGCCAAGGAGGCGCTCGCCGACAATCCCTTCAACCTCTCGCAGATGAACTTCCTCATCTATGCCCTGCGGGCACGCGGAAAGGTAAACCTCGCAAGCATCTGGCAGTACCGTCTGAACCATCTGCTGCAGGCCATCATCTCGTCGGGCACCGGAGCCGACAAGGAGCACGCATGGTATGTGATAGATCCGCGTCATGAGTACAACATCATCAATTTCCAGAACTCCGTAGCAAAGAACCAGGAATACGAGGAACCGTATTTCGACCGCATAGAGGTTGAAAAGCGGGGAAGCAAGGGGAATGAAACCTCCACATATTATTTCAATATCCGCAATCTGCTTGAGGAGTATTACCGCAAATTCCCCGAGAACTGACCCGGGAACTCCCCTCATTCCCCTATTCCTTTTTTCTCTATTTCTCAATTTCTTATTTCCCTAAAAAAGAAGTATTATTGCTCGACTTCTCCTGCTCTTACTTCTTACTTCTAATTTTCCATTACAATTCACCACATGCGCATCGGCAATATAGAACTTGGAGAAAGACCCGTGATGCTCGCCCCGATGGAGGATGTCACCGACCAATCTTTCCGGCTTATCTGCAAGGAACTGGGCGCGGATATGACATACTCCGAATTCGTATCGGCAGACGCATTGATACGTAACATCGCGGCAACCACCCGCAAACTGCATATAGAACCGGCCGAACGCCCCACGGCGATCCAGATCTACGGACGCGAGGTAGAGCCGATGGTGGAGGCTGCGAAAATAGTGGAAGCCGCCCGTCCCGACCTTATCGACATAAACTTCGGCTGCCCTGTCAAGAAAGTGGCGGGAAAGGGAGCGGGAGCAGGCATGCTGCGCGACATCCCCAAGATGCTTGAGATAACCCGCGAAGTAGTGAAAGCAGTGAACCTGCCGGTCACTGTAAAGACACGCCTCGGATGGGACCACAACCAGAAAATAATAGTGGAGCTTGCCGAACAGCTCCAGGACTGCGGCATACAGGCCATCACCGTGCACGGGCGCACCCGCTCGCAGATGTACACCGGTGAGGCCGACTGGGAGATGATAGCCCGCGCGAAGGATAACCCGAGGCTGCATATACCGGTAATAGGCAACGGCGACATTACCACACCGCAACGGCTCGTGGAGGCGTTCAGCCGCTACGGCGTTGACGGGGTGATGGTAGGGCGCGCCGCCATCGGCAACCCCTGGATCTTCCACGACATGAAGCAGACACTGCTGCACGGCCATGTGCCGGAACCGCTGTCGCTTCATCAGAAATTCGAGATACTCCGCCGCCAGATCGACGAGAGCATTGACCGCATCGACGAATACAGGGGCATACTGCATATCAGGCGCCACCTGGCCGTAAGCTCCCTTTTCAAAGGGCTCCCGTTTTTCAGGGAGACACGCATAAAAATGCTGCGGGCCAATACGAAAGAAGAACTTTTTGGAATAATCGACGAGGTGGAAAACCTGCGGTATGAAACCGTGCAGACCTCCCCGGAAACAAATGACGACACTACAGCATGAGGACAGTTACAGAAAAATTGGCGCTGACGCTCATACTCCTTGCAGCCGCAGTCTGCGGGGCAAGCGCCGAGAAGACACAGACCAAAAAAAGATATGAGGTAAAGGTCGGAGACTTCACAAGCCTCGACATCGAGAACAGTTACAACGTGGACTACAAATGCAGCCATGACTCCGCCGGGCTGGCCGTGTTCGTGACCACTCCCGATCTCGCCGACAAGATAATCTTCGAGAACAACAACAAAGGGAAACTGAGCATTGAGAAACCGTTCCGTCCGGAAGGGGATCTTGACGAAGGACTGCCTACCATAACGGTCTATTCACGCTTCCTGAAAGATATCCGCAACGGCGGCGACTCTACCGTAAGGGTGCTCAACGTGCGTCCCACCATGGAGATAAAAGCCGCCGTGATAGGCAACGGCCGTCTGATAGTGAGGGATATTGAATGCGAGAAAGTCGACGGCGCCATAAAGACCGGAAACGGCACACTCGTGCTCTCCGGCAAATGCGACAGCGCCACCCTCAGCAACACCGGCACAGGCACCATACAGGCCGACAATCTGGAGGCAAAGAAAGTGAGCGCCCACTTTTTCGGCACAGGCACCACAGGATGCTGGGTAACCGACATGCTGAAAGTAAAAGGTGTAATGTCCGGAAAACTCTATTACCGGGGCAAACCTGAAAAGATCAAAAATTACTCCATGGGGGTGAAGATCTACACACTCG